>NZ_QTKI01000232.1:0-7620 GCF_010820945.1 Rhodopseudomonas sp. BR0C11 | reverse complement strand
ATGAACACCTGCATGTTCGCGGGCTCGGTCGGCTTCACGGTCTCGCCGAGCGAGGAGTTGTCGGTCGGCACGTCGCGCCAGCCGAGGAAGGTCAGGCCTTCGGCCTTGATGCGATCCTCGATGATGCTCTTGATCACCTTCCGCCACGAGGTCTCGCGCGGCATGAACAGCGCGCCGACGGCGTATTCGCCCGGCGCCGGCAGCGAGAAGCCGAGTTCGGTGGCCTTGCGGCTGAAGAAGGCGTGCGGGATCTGCACCAGGATGCCGGCGCCGTCACCGGCGCGCGGATCGGCGCCGACGGCGCCGCGATGCTCGAGGTTGCACAGGATGCGCAGCGCGTCGCAGACGATCTGATGCGACTTGACGCCCTTGATGTTGGCGATGAAGCCGACGCCGCAGGCGTCCTTTTCGCGCGACAGGTCGTACAGACCTTCGGCCGGCGGACGCCAAGTGTGCTCAGGACCGGTGGTTTTGACAGCCGAGTCCGCCGTCAGCGCATTGGCAACCATAATTTCGCGCTCGCACTCAGACCCGCTCATCTTCGTCCTCTTCATCCCGGGAGGGGATACACTATCCAGCATCGGCGCACTTCGAACGCTCGCGGCACCCTCCGGGCCACCGCTCGCGCTCTGCGAGCCACGATTTGCGTATTCAGACCCCGGTGTCCATATCGCCCAACGGACAATCAGGTGCCGCGCGCGACGTCAATCGTCTCGCGTGACGCTGCAAACCCCGTGCCGGGCTACCACCGTAAATGAGACAGCGATGCTGTCCTAGCACGACTTTGCCAAATTTTTGTCTAGCACACAAGCGCGCCCACGTCCCCCATTCGATGGTGGCCCGGCGCGTTTCGGCTTTGGTTTTGCAGCAGCGACGCGATCGCGGTTGCCGCGGATTCACGCCAAATGCGCCGCGTTTGGGCCAAGCCCAGGCCAAATTCCCCCGCGAGGCTCCCGCCCCGCACCAGAATGGGACAGGCGCTGCAGGGAGCATGAAGCTATGAAATTCAAGGGGTGGGTAATGTCGGCGGGCCTCGCCGCGACTGCCGTGACCACGGCGATGGCCGATCCGCTGCCAGCGGGCGGCGCCGCGCGGCCGCCCGTCACCAGAGTGTCGGACCTTCAGGGCTCGTATGCGGCGATGCCGCCACCGCCCCGGCGCGATCTGCGCCGCGCGGCCCCGCTTGCCGAGGTGCTGGAGGTGCTGTCACCGGATGAGGTCACACGCGCGGCCCGCGCCGAGGGTTTTTCTCCGCTCGGCTATCCGCGCCAGCGCGGCGCGGTCTACACCATGGCGGCGATCAATCCGGACGGTGACGATGGTCGCCTGGTGATCGACGCCCGCACCGGCCGTCTGGTCCGCTTCATGCCGGCCTGGCAGATGGGCGACCGCATGGAAGAGGTGACGGTCGCCAGCTACGGCCGGATCCAGGGACTGCCCCGGTTCATCGAGACCAATCCGCCGCGGCCGCCGAAGCCGGTCGCCCGCGTCGCCAACCGCAATGCTGCCACACCGATCCCGCGGCCGGCGCCTCAGCATCCGGCCGGCGACAAAGCCGCTAAGGCCGCAGGCGACGCCGCCGCCAAGGACGGCTCCAAGCCGATGCTCGATCAGGCCAGGCAGGACGCCGGCAAGGACACCAAACAGGACACCGCAGCGGTGCAGAGCCCGGCCAGCGCCGTGCCATCGGCCGCAGGCCCCTCGCCGGTGCGAGCCAAGCCCTCCTCCTCGGCGACGATCCGCCCGACCGAAGCAATGCCGCCGGTGCAGGGGCTGGAGTAGCCGCTTGGTCGGCTTTTCAGACGACCTGTGCCCTTCGCGACGGACCGCGACGGCTCCAAAAGCAAAGCGCCCCGGTTACCCGGGGCGCCTGCTTGGCTAGGGGTCTATGCAGCGAAAGAAAGTTCGCAAGCCGGCGGCGTGTTACGCGGCCGCCTTCTCGCTGTTGTCGGTGACAACTTGCGGGCCGGCCTGCGCATTGATGCTGATCGGAATGCTGCGCGGCTTTTTCGCCTCGGGAATCTCGCGCACGAGGTCGACGTGCAGCAGACCGTTTTCGAGGCTGGCGTTCTTTACCGTGACGTAGTCGGCGAGCTGGAAGGCTCGCTCGAAGGCGCGCGCGGCAATGCCGCGATACAGCACTTCGGCCTTGCCGGCCTCTTCACCGGTCTTCTCGCCCTTGATGGTCAGCGTGTTCTCCTTGCTGACGATCGACAGCTCGGACGGGGAGAACCCGGCAACCGCAACGGTGATGCGATAAGCATTCTCGCCGGTCCGCTCGATATTATAGGGCGGATAGCCGGGGGCGGCTGCATCCGCAGAGGTCTGGTCGAGCAGATTAAACAGCCGGTCGAAGCCGATGGTCGAACGATAGAACGGGGTGAGATCGAAGCTACGCATGGTCAAAGTCCTCCTAGAAGCGACTATGTGATGACCCGCCCGCCATCGGGCCGGGCCTTGTCCGTGCAGCCGGGGAAGTCAGTTCCTGACCCCTTGGTGTGGCCTGCACGGAAATGATATGGGAGGGGCGTTTCGGGGTTCAAGAGGGGGCCCGAAGCAGTTCGCGCCCGCCACTTTCATCCCGATTTTCCAGATATTTGCTCCCCTCCGGACCCGGTCCATGACGCTCGTCTCGACTCCTGCCAATCCGGTGCCCGAAGACGCCGTCTCCGGTTTCATCAAGACGCCCGACGGCGTGCAGCTGCGCTTCGCGCGGTGGGAGCCGGCGGGGCACCGCAAAGGCACCGTGTGCGTCTTCACCGGACGCACCGAACAGATCGAGAAGTACTTCGAGACGGTGCGCGATCTTCGCGACCGCGGCTTTGCGGTCGCGGCGCTCGACTGGCGCGGCCAGGGCCATTCGGAACGCCGCTTGCGCGACTATCGCAAGGGCTATGTGCGCAACTTCGCCGACTTCGAGGTCGACGTCGAAACCTTCGTCCGCGAAGTGGTGCTGCCGGACTGCCCGCCGCCGCATTTCGCGCTGGCGCATTCGATGGGCGGCGCGGTGATGCTGCGCATCGCCCGCTCCGGCAAACGCTGGTTCGACCGCATGGTGCTGTCGGCCCCGATGATCGACCTCGCCGGCAACACCACCGCGCTGCCGATCAGGCTGCTGCTGCGGGCGATGCGGCTGGCCGGCCAAGGCGGTCGTTACGTGCCAGGCGGCAACGACGTGCTCGCCAACACCGAGCCGTTCGTCGGCAACAAGCTGACCTCGGATCCGGTGCGCTACGCCCGAAACGCCGCGATCATCGCCGAAGACCCGACCCTCGGCCTCGCCTCGCCGACCGTCGCCTGGGCCGACACGGCCTTCCGCGCCATGCACGCCTTCAAAGCGACCAACTATCCGTCGCAGATCCGGCAGCCGATCCTGATGATCGCGGCCGGCATGGACGGCGTGGTGTCGACGCCGGCGATCGAAGAGTTCGCTTATCATTTGCGGGCCGGGTCGCATCTGGTGATCCCCGGCGCCAAGCACGAAATCCTCCAGGAGCAGGATCGTTACCGCCAGCAATTCTGGGCGGCGTTCGATGCTTTCGTACCGGGGACGCCGCTTTTCTGATGTGACATTCTGTCTCCGGCGAGGCTTCGCGCCGCGTTTCGGAACTTCACACATCCGCCTTGGTTGCAGGCTGCAAGACCGTACGGTTTCGCCCTTCCGTCCCTCTCGAAAGATTTCCAGATCATGAAAATCCGTAAAGCCGTCTTCCCGGTCGCCGGCCTCGGCACCCGCGTTCTCCCCGCCACTAAGGCGATGCCGAAGGAGATGCTGACCATCGTCGACAAGCCGCTGATCCAGTACGTCGTCGACGAAGCGCGGGAAGCCGGCATCGAGCACTTCGTGTTCGTCACCGGGCGCAACAAGGGCATGATCGAGGATCACTTCGACCGCCAGTTCGAGCTCGATGTGACGCTGGAGAAGCGCAACAAGAAGAACGAGATGGAAATCCTGGCGCGCGACCAGCCGGAAGCCGGCGCGATGAGCTTCACCCGCCAGCAGGCGCCGCACGGACTCGGCCACGCGGTGTGGTGCGCTCGCGACATCGTCGGCAACGAGCCGTTCGCGGTGGTTCTGCCGGACGAATTGGTGCTCAACACCCCGGGCTGCCTGAAGCAGATGATCCAGGCCGCCGAGAAGCTCGGCGACAAGGCCAACGTCATCGCGGTGGAAGAAGTGCCGGCCGACCGCACCCATCAGTACGGCATCTGCGGCGTCGGCAAGCGCACCGGCAAGGTGTTCGAGGTCGACGGCATGGTCGAGAAGCCGGCGCCCGGCACGGCGCCGTCGAACCTGTCGATCACCGGGCGCTACATCCTGCAGCCGGAAATCTTCAAGATCCTGGCGACCCAGGAGCGCGGCGCCGGCGGCGAAATCCAGCTCACCGACGCGATGATCGGGCTGTCGAAGACCCAGAAGTTCTACGGCGTCGAATTCGAAGGCGAGCGCCACGACTGCGGTTCGAAGGCCGGCTTCCTGCGCGCCAACATCGCATTCGCGATGCAGCGCGACGACCTGCGCGCCGGCCTGATCGAAGACATGAAGCGCTATCTGGACAAGTAATCGCGCGGCACCGAAGCGCCGGGGAGGTTACGCCACCAGCGTGACCTCGCCGCGCACGGCGACGACGCAGCGGTTGCGGCCGAGTTCCTTGGCCGCATACAGCGCACGGTCAGCGGCTTCGACCAGATCGTGCCATTGATGCGCGGCCATCGGCGTGGTGCTGGCGACGCCGATCGACACGGTGACGCCGCCCTCGATATCCGACCATTCCTCGACCTTGCGCCGGATGGTCTCGGCGATGGCTTCGGCCGCCGGCGCGGTCAGCCCCGGCAGCAGCACCGCGAACTCCTCGCCGCCGAACCGGGCGACGCAGTCGCCGGCGCGATGCACGGTGTCGGCGATACACACCGCGATCCCGACCAGCATCTGGTCGCCCGCCTGATGGCCGAAGCTGTCGTTGTAAGCCTTGAAGTGATCGGCATCGATCATCAGCAGCGCGATCGGCGTGTTCTGCCGGATGGCGCGGCGCCACTCGGTGTCGATCGCGGCGTCGAATTTGCGCCGGTTGGTCAGCCCGGTCAGCGGATCGGTGGTGGCCAGCTCCTCGAGCCGGCGCTCGGCCGCGGCGCGGCGCTCGATCTCGCGGATGAAGAACACCGTGACGGCAGCGACGAAGCCGGCCAGCACCAGCAGCACGATGCCGATCCAGATCGCCTCCTTGCGCCACATCGCATAGATGTCGTTCCACGACTTGGCGACGAGCACAACAAGCGGCTTAGTGCTGTCGCTCCAGACGAACATCCGCTGGACGCCGTCCAGCGTACCAGTGCCGGCGAACCAGCCGTTGCGGCGACTGAACATCTTCTGCACACCGGAGGTGAACAGCATGTTCTTGCCGATCAGCTCCGGCTCGAACGGAGTGCGGACGATCAGGGTGCCGTCGTGCGCGATCACCGCGATCATATCCTGCGGGCGCAGCCGCAGCCGCTTGAACAGGTCCTGGAAGTAACCGAACTTGATCGAGCCGGCGACGACGCCGAGGAACCGGCCGTCGGAGCCGGTGACACGGCGGCTGAGGATTACCGAGTAGTGGCCGTCGACCTGCTGCGGCTTGCTGATGTACAGCCCGGCATATGGCTCGTCGCGCTGCACCGTGAAGAACGGCTCGTTCGCGCGGTTCTCCTTCGGCGGATTGGTGAGGGCGGAGTCGCGGGTGAGGTTGCCGTGCTCGTCATAGACCCGGATCGCGCCGAAATGCGGACCTGTGACCGGATGATCGAACAGGATCAGCCGCGCCAGGCGGGCGTCGACCTGGCTGAGTTCGGGTAGCACCAGATTGGATGCGACTGCGCGCAGCGAGGCGTCGTACAGCTCGACATTGCGGTTGATGTCGGCGTCCATCGAGGCGGCGAGATTTTCGAGCGTCTGCCGCGCCAGCTCTTCGGCGCCGCGCCGCATGTCGAGCAGCACGCTGCCGCAGACTGCGGAAAAACCCAGCACGGTGATCAGCGAAAACATCACCATCACCCGCGCCGACATCCGGCGCCGACGGTGGAGCTCCTTGCTGATCCTGTCGAACAGAGCGTGCGTGTCCATCATCTCAGGTTCCACGCAATGTCTTGCAGAGCGCTTAAGTTGCGCTATTGACGTAATGCGGGGTTAACACGCTGTTTCACCGCATAACGCCGGACTCGGCCGGAGAACGCACTCAGCGTCCTCCAAACGACCATCCACCCGCTCCCTTCGACCAACCACGGCGCCCGATGAAATCCTACGACCCCCTACGAGAGTATCTGGCGCAGCAGACCGCCCCGGAGCTGGTGCTCAGCATCGACGCCATCGAGGAGATGCTCGGCTTCGACCTGCCGCGCGCGGCGCAGCGGGCGGCGTGGTGGGATTCGACCTATGCGCCGGACGAGAAGATGCCGCAGCGCGAAGCCTGCCTCGCCGCCGGCTATATCGCCACCCGCTTGCCGGATGGCTCCGGTGTCCGCTTCCGGCGGATCAAGGCCGAACGGTCGCGCTGGCGAAGCTGACGGGTTCCGCGGCGCGCGCGACCGGCATTGACAGATTGCCGCACCCCGCGTCCTGATGCGTGACACGCGTCGCAGCCCGCCTGGGCCTGCGAGCCGCGAACGTCATGAGGAAACGCCGATGCGCAGAGTTGTCGCCGCCCTGTTTGCCGTCCTGCTGACTGCCGTGCCGGCGGCTGCGCAGACGCCGCTGAAGATCATGGTGGGCGGCATCGACAAGCAGATCTATCTGCCGGCCAAGCTCGCCGCTCAGCTCGGCTTCTTCAAGGAGGAAGGGCTCGACGTCGAGCTGTTCAACTCGACCTCGGGCTCGCAGGCCGCCACCGCGCTGTTGGCGCGCGAAGTCCAAGGCGTCGTCGGATTTTACGATCACACCATCGACCTGCAGGCAAAGGGCAAGTTCATCACCGACGTGGTGCAGTTCTCGGTCGCGCCCGGCGAGGTCGTGCTGGTGAAGGCGGCCGATGCCGACAAGCTGAAACAGCCGGCGAACTGGAAAGGCCTTGCGCTCGGCGTCACTGGCCTCGGCTCGGCCACCGACTTTCTCACCCGCGCACTCGCCGCCAAGGCTGGCCTGAAGATGCAGGACTACACGCTGGTGCCGGTCGGCGCCGGCGACACCTTCCTGGCGGCAATGCAGCAGGGCAAAATCAGCTCCGGCATGACCACCGAGCCGACCGTGCAGCGCGCGCTGAGTTCCGGCACCGCCAAGATCGGCATCGACCTGCGCTCGCCGGAGGAGACCCGCAAGGTGCTCGGTGGCGACTACCCGGCCGCCTGCCTTTACATGGACCGCGGCTGGATGGAGGCCAACAAGCCCACTGTGCAGAAGCTGGTCAACGCCTTCGTCAAGACACTGAAATGGATCCAGGCGCATTCGGCTGAAGAGATCGCCGACAAGATGCCGAAGGATTACTACGCCGGCGACCGCGCTCTCTACGTCCAAGGCCTGAAGGACGGCAAGGTGCAGTACTCGCCCGACGGCGTGATGCCGAGCGGCGCGCCTGAGTCCGTCGCCAAGATTCTGGCGAGCTTCTCGCCGAACCTGCAGGGCAAGACCGTCGATCTGGCGAAGACCTACAC
>NZ_QTKI01000231.1:0-7634 GCF_010820945.1 Rhodopseudomonas sp. BR0C11 | reverse complement strand
GACGTTGCCTTTCATGGCCGCTCCACAGTCCTGCATTGACGCGTCAACCAGTATCGCCGCGACTGGTGCCGCGATGCAAGCGATCCGACGCGCGGACGCCGCGCTTCAACCGAAGCGTTCGGCGGAGAACGGCTGGGGATCGGTGAGCGGCTGTTCACCGGTCATCATCTCGGCGAGCAACCGGCCGGTAACTGGACCGAGCGTCAGCCCGTGATGCTGATGGCCGAAATCGAACCACAGGCCGGGATGGCGCGGCGCGCGGCCGATCAGCGGCAGCATATCCGGCAGGCACGGCCGCGCGCCCATCCATGGCTGCGGCTCGATGGTGTCGCCGAGCGGGAACAGCGCGCGCGCCACCGGCAGCGTCTGCGCGATCTGCACTGGCGACGGCGGCGCATCGCGGCGCGCGAACTCGGCCCCGGTGGTCAGGCGAATGCCGCGGTTCATCGGTGCCAGCAGATAGCCCCGATCGGCGTCGAGCACCGCGTGCTGCAGACGTGCATTGCCGCGCGGCGTGAGATGGACGTGGTAGCCGCGCTTGACGCCGAGCGGGAAGCGATAGCCGAGCGGCTTGAACACCAAGTCCGACCACGGCCCCATCGCCACCACCACTTCGCGGGCGGTGACGAGTCCGAGCTCGGTCGCGACCCGCCAGCCGCCCTCCTCCTGCTGCAGCGTGCGCGCATCGCCTTTGACGAAACGGCCGCCGCGCCGGGAGAACAGCGCCGCATAGGCTTTGACCAGACCGCCCGGATCAGGGATCGAGCCCGGCTCCAGCCAGTGGATCGCCCCGGCAAAATCGCCGGTGAGGTGAGGTTCGCGTTCGGCGATGCCGGCACGATCGAGCACGTCGGCGACGACGCCGAACTGCCGCGCCCGCTCAAGATCGCCGAGCGCCTTGGCAAAGCTCTTCGGCGAACGAAACAGCTTGATCCAGCCGGTCTTGCGCAGCAGCTCGGGCACGCCGGCATCGGCGATCAGCGCCTCGTGCTCGGCGAGGCTGCGCCGGATCAGCGGCAATGCCGCCTGCGCGGTCTGCGCCGCGCGACGCGGCGACGACGCGAGGAAATACCGCACCAGCCAGGGCAGGAATTCGGGAATGCCGGAGAGCTGATAATGCGCATCGGCCGAGCCGTTCAGCGCGTAGCGCAGCAGATGGCCGGGATCGCGCGGAAACATGTAGGGAAACACCGAGGCGCATTCGATCAGCCCGGCATTGCCGTAGCTGGTCTCGTCACCCGCCGTGCCGTTGCGGTCGACCAGCACCACATCTCGGCCGCGGCGCTGCAGGTGCAAGGCTGCGCAGACACCGACAATGCCCGCGCCGAGCACCACGACACCGGTCTCGTTCCGCTTCATGGTTCCGAGTTAAGCGCATCAGTGCGATTTCGCAAACGCCAAACCGCATTTGCAATGGTGCCATAACGGCGCATCACGACTGACGCCGCATGATGCAAACCGTGTCGTCACCGGCCGCTCAAACGCCGGGCAACGCGCTCTCTTTCGCATCATTGCGACAAGCAGATTTACGAGGCCGCGACAGCAGATGTCGGCGCGATGACGAATCGCGTGCATGGAAACGAAAATGGCGGGCCGATCGGCCCGCCATTGTTGGTCGGATTGTCGCAGTCTCGGTTCAGCTCGGCTTCAGCGCCGGAGAGCCGTGCTCCATCTCATAGTCTTCGATCTGCTTGGCGCGATCGGACTCCAGCGCGGCGCGGTGATCGGTGCCGATCGCCACATACACCGCCGGCAGCACGAACAGCGTAAACAGCGTGCCGATCATCATGCCCGCCACTACGACGAGGCCGATCGAGAACCGGCTGGCGGCGCCCGCGCCCGAGGCGGTGAGCAGCGGCAGCAGGCCGGTGACCATCGCGGCGGTGGTCATCAGAATCGGCCGGAGCCGCACCCGCGCCGCCTGTTCGATCGCGGTGCGCTTGTCGAGCGCCTCCTTGATCTGCAGTTCGCGGGCGAACTCCACCATCAGGATGCCGTGCTTGCTGATCAGGCCGACCAGGGTCAGAAGGCCGACCTGGGTGTAGATGTTGATCGTCGCCACGCCGAAGAACAGCGGGATCAGCGCGCCGCAGATCGCCATCGGCACCGTGATCATGATCACCAGCGGGTCACGCAAGCTTTCGAACTGCGCGGCGAGCACCAGGAAGATGATGATCAGAGCGAAGCCGAAGGTGATGGCGAGCTGGTTGCCTTCCTGCACATACTGCCGCGCATCGGCGAGGTAGTCGTGGCTGAAGCCGGACGGCAGGTTCTTGGCCTGCTGTTCGAGGAAGTCGACCGCCTGGCCGACGGTGACGCCCGGCATCGGCACCGCCTGGAAGGTGGCGGAGTTGAGCTGGTTGAAGTGCGTCAGCGCGTTCGGATCGGTGGCGGTCTCGATCGTCACCAGCGTCGACAACGGCACCTGCTGCCCGCTGGCGCTCGGCACGTAGAAGCCGTCGAGCGATTGCGGGGTCAGACGGTCGGCACGCGGTACCTGCGGGATCACCTGGTACGACCGGCCTTCGAGATTGAAGCGGTTGACGTAGTTGCCGCCCAGCAGCGTCGCCAGCGTGGTGCCGAGGCGCTGCATGTTGATGCCGAGGTCGCTCGCCTTGGTGCGGTCGATCGTCACCCGCACCACCGGCTGGTTGAAGTCGAGATCGCTGTCGGCGACGATGAACAGGCCGCTCTTGCGCGCCGCGTCCTTCAGCTTGACCATCTCCTCATAGACGGCGCGGAAGCCGGCGGTGGAGTTGATCACCATCTGGATCGGCAGGCCGCCCGGACCGCCGGGCAGCGGCGGCAGGTTGAAGGCGAAGGCGTTGACGCCCTCGATCTTGCTGAGCTCCTTCTGCACCAGCGGCTTGAGCTGCATGGCGCTGCGCTTGCGCTCGTCCCACGGCTTCAGCAGCATGCCGGCGATGCCGTTGTTCGGACCCGCGGTGCCGTTCAGGATGAAGCGAAGGTCGGTTTCCGGGAAACTGGCATAGGCCTTGTCGAGCTTCTCGCCGTAAAAATTGGCGTAGTCGATGTTGGCGTATTTCGGCGCCTTGGTCACCGCGAACACGATGCCCTGGTCTTCTTCCGGCGCCAGCTCCTTGGACGTGTTCATGTACATGAAGCCGACGAGGCCGAGGATCACCACGGCGAACATGCCGGTGATCGGGCGGTAGTCGAGCGAGCGGTCGAGCTGCCGGCCGTACCAGCGCGTGATCGAGCTGAACACCTGGTCGACCTTGCGGGCGAACCAGCCCTGGCTCTCCTGGTGCTTGAGCAGCACCGAGCACATCATCGGCGACAGCGTCAGCGCGATGATGCCGGACACGATCACCGAGCCGGCGAGCGTGAAGGCGAACTCGCGGAACAGTGCGCCGGTGAGACCGCCGAGGAAGCCGATCGGCGCGTACACCGCCGCCAGCGTGATGGTCATCGAGATCACCGGGCCGACGATTTCGCGGGCGCCGATCAACGCCGCCTGGACCGGACTCTTCCCCTCCTCCAGATGGCGGTGGATGTTCTCCACCACCACGATGGCGTCGTCGACCACAAGACCGATCGCCAGCACCATCGCCAGCAGGGTCAGCAGGTTGATCGAGAAGCCCATCGCCAGCATCGCGGTGCAGACGCCGATCAGCGACAGCGGAATCGTCACCACCGGGATGATCACCGACCGCAGCGAGGCCAGGAACAAGAAGATCACCACGATGACGATGCCGACCGCTTCGATCAGCGTCTTCTCCACCTCGTCGATCGACGAGCGGATGAACTTGGTCGAGTCGTAGGCGACCTTCATGCTCATCGACGGCGGCAGGTTGCGCTCGATCTCGGGGAACAGCGCGCGCACGCCGGTGACGATGTTGAGCGGGTTGCCCTGCGGAGTCGCCTGCACGCCGATGAAGATCGCGCGTTCGCCTGAGAACGCCACGCTGCTGTCGGTGCTCTGCGCCGCAAGTTCGACGGTGGCGACGTCCTCCATCCGCACGAAACCGCCGCTCTGCGCCTTGACGATCATTCGTTTGAATTGATCGACGTTTTGCAAGTCGGTGTTGGTGGTGATGTTGGAGACCGTCAGATAGCCCTTGGTCTGACCGGCCGCCGCCTGGAAGTTATTGGCCTGGATCGCCGCCGTGATGTCGTTCGGCGATACGCCGCGGCCGGCCATCCGTATCGGATCGAGCCAGATCCGCATCGCGAAGGTCTGGCCGCCGAGAATGTCGGCGGATGCGACGCCGTCGACGGTCGACAGAACGGGCTGCACCACGCGCGTCAGGTAGTCGGAGATTGCCGACCCCGACAGCTCGTTGCTGGCGAAACCGATATACATCACCGCCGTGGTTTGGCCGGTGGATTTGACGATCACCGGGTCGTTGGCTTCCTTCGGGATCAGGTATTTGACCGAATTCACCTTCGCCAGCACTTCGGTGAGCGCCTGGTTGGGATCGAAGTTGAGCTTGACGTAAACCGTGATCAGGCTCTGGCCCTGGGTCGACGACGACGTGATGTAGTCGACGCCTTCGGCCGAGGCCACCGCCTGTTCGAGCGGGGTGGTGATGAAGCCCTGCATCAGATCCGGTGACGCGCCCGGATAGGTCGTGGTGATGGTCACCACGGTATTGGACAGCTTCGGATATTGCCGGATCGGCAGCGTCATCGCGGCGCGAAAGCCGACCAGCAGGATCAGCATGCTGACCACCAGCGACAGCACCGGGCGCTTGATGAAGATGTCTGTGAGGACCATACGGACGCTCCGTGGCGCACCCCCGGCGCGCCTTGCGCGACCGAGCTGCGGTTGAGTTGTCCCCGGACGGCGACGATCGCCGGCCGGACCTGTTCGATGACGAGCTGGCCGCGCCACTGGGCGCAGCCGGCGCTCCTTCTGTTAGTAGCGCGGCGGCGTCTTCGGCTGCGGCGGAGGCGGATCGGTCGAGATCGCGACCGCGGCACCAGACTGCAGCTTGAGCTGGCCGACCGCGACGACGCGATCACCCGGCTTCACTCCGGTCAGGATCACGGTGCGGCCGTCGATGCGGTCGCCGGTGCGCACGAAGGTGCGCACGGCCGACAGCTTGGCCTGGCCGTCCTCGCCCTTCTCTTCCTTGATGAGGAAGACCGAGTCGCCATACAGCGTGTAGTCGACCGCCGTCTCCGGCACGGTGACCACCGCCGGCTTGTCCGGCAGCACCACGGTGGTGGTGGCGAACATGCCCGGCCGCAGCACGTGCCCGGGATTGTCGAGGGTCGCCTGCACCCGGATGTTGCGGGTATCGGACGCGATCTGCGGCTCGATCGTGGTGATCTTGCCTTCGAACACGCGGCCCGGATAGGCGTCGACCTTCAGCCGCACGAGCTGACCGACCGCCAGCGTGCCGGAATCCTTTTCCGTCACGGTGATGTTGGCATAGACCCGCGACAGATCGGTGAGCGTCACGATCTGGGTGCCGGCGCTGAGATACTGGCCGACTTCGACGTGACGAACGCCGAGAATGCCGTCGAACGGCGCGCGCACCGTCTTCTGCGAAATCAGCGCCTCGGTCTTGGCGATGCCGGCATTGGCCTGATCGAACGCCGCCTGCGCCGAGTCCACCGTCGCCTGCGGGCCGAACTGCCGGGCCGCAAGCTGCTTGGCGCGGTCGAGCGACAGCTCGGCGACCTTGGCTTGGGCACGGTAGTTCGCGAGGTCGGCGAGTTCGGTTTCCTCGAACAGCTTGACCAGCGGCGTCCCCTGCTTCACCTCCGAGCCAGCCTGAAACAGGATGTCGGTGATGCGGCCGGAGACGTCCGAGGTGACGTTGACCTGATGCACAGCCGCCAGATCGCCGACCGCGGTGAGCAGATTGGGCAGCACTTCGGTCTTCGCCTCGGCGACCGTCACCGTGATCGGCGGCGGTTTGTTGTTGGCGAAGAACTTCGCGATCATGTGGTTGCGGAAGGCGTTGAAGCCGACCAGACCGCCGACCAGCAGAGCCAGCAGCAATCCGACGATGATGAACCAGCGCACCGTCCGCACCGGACGCGGGCGGGGCTTCTCGCTGGAGCTCCGCGCCGACGGCGGAGTTTCTGTCGCAAGCGTCATGTCATGCACTTTCTGTCGTTTCCGCCCCGGATCCAGCCCGGCGACAATTCGCGGTCGAGATGGGCGGCAATTACGGCTTCGTTCAGACCAATTCCACGTAGGATGAATTCACACATCTGGCGCTCGTGGCTCGCGGCGTTGCCGTAGCTCAGGCAAGGCACCGACGGCAGCCGCGCCAGCGCCGCCATCAGCAAAGTGTGGTGGGCGAACCAGAACAGGTTCATCGGCTCATCGCCGACCTTGACTGCATCCCCCGCCTCGACCGCCCGCTCCAGCGACGTCACGAAAGTCCGGCCGATCAATCCCGAGACCTTCTCGTACACCAGACGGGCGAACTCGCCGTCATCGAGCTGGCTCGA
Source organism: Rhodopseudomonas sp. BR0C11 (assembly GCF_010820945.1). Lineage (NCBI taxonomy): Bacteria > Pseudomonadati > Pseudomonadota > Alphaproteobacteria > Hyphomicrobiales > Nitrobacteraceae > Rhodopseudomonas > Rhodopseudomonas sp. BR0C11. Next base: position 1,199 of record NZ_QTKI01000231.1, on the reverse strand, counting down.
CACCAGCAGCCGCAGCCGCTGATCTTCCTCCAGCTCCGGCTGATCGGAGGCGTGGAGGAAGTGCTGCACCATGCCCCGCACCAGCACCACCAGCGTCTGGGTCGAGGGTTCGGCACCCAGCAAGTCCATCAAGGCCGGATCGGCCTCGCGTTCGCACGCCAAAATCTCGGCATACAGCGCCGCCTTGCTCGGGAAATGCTTGAACAGCAACCCTTCCGAGATCGACGCGGCGGCCGCGACGCTCTTGGTGGTGGTCCCTGCAAAGCCATTCCGGGCAAAGCAACGCTTGGCTGCGCTCAGGATCAATTCCCGGCGCAAGTCGCTCGTCATGCGCAGTGAAGTCATCTTGTGAGTAGGCACTCACCTTTGCACTTGTCAATCAGGATCGCTGCGACGCACTAAATCGTGAGTGTTGAGATTGGCTGAAACCGGCCGCTCCCGGCCGGCGCCAGCCCTCGAACCGGCCGCATGACATGCGTCTCCCAGGTTCCCGCCGCAAGACCCGACCTGCGGATTTCCTTAGCGTTTCGGCAACGTCGTAAATCGCCTATAGACGTAAAAAACGGGAATGACATGGAAACGGCCCCAGCAGAGCTCGCGGAAGCGTTCGATCTCGCACGTCTGACGCCCGACTTTTATGATAACCCCTACCCCACCTATCAGGCGCTCAGGGGGCACCAGCCGGTCAAGCGCTTGGCGGGCGGCGGCTATTTCCTGACCCGCTACGACGATCTGGTCGCGGTCTACAAGAACACCACGTTGTTCTCGTCCGACAAGAAACGCGAATTCGCGCCGAAATACGGCGATTCGCTGCTGTTCGAGCACCACACCACCAGCCTGGTGTTCAACGATCCTCCATCGCACACCCGCGTCCGCCGCCTGATCATGGGGGCGCTGACGCCGCGGGCTATCGCCGGCATGGAGCCGGACCTGATCGCGCTGGTCGACCGGCTGCTGGATGCGATGGCCGCCAAGGGCCGCGTCGACCTGATCGAGGACTTTGCCGCCGCAATTCCGATCGAGGTGATCGGCAACCTGCTCGGCGTGCCGCACGACGAACGCGCGCCGCTGCGCGGCTGGTCGCTGGCGATCCTCGGAGCGCTGGAGCCGGTGATCGGGCCGGAGGCATTTGCGCTCGGCAACGAGGCGGTGGCGGAGTTTCTCGGCTATCTCGACACCCTGATCGCCCGCCGCACCGC
>NZ_QTKI01000230.1:0-7645 GCF_010820945.1 Rhodopseudomonas sp. BR0C11 | reverse complement strand
GCAGAAGCTGAAGCGGGGCGAGCCGGTCGACCCCAAGCTGATCTATTTCCGCACCCGGCCGCGATTCGAGACCGGCCCGAACCGGATGCCGATGTTTTCGACATAGACCACCGCGCCGTCATCGGTCTCGAACGCATATTTGGCTTCCAGCTCGATCAGTTCGTTCGGCCGGATGATCTGGAAATCGGCGCCGAACGGCAGCACTTGGCCGCTGATCCCCTCGCCTTTGACCTCGCCGCCGAGAATCGGAATGATCCGGCGCACGCCGCTGCCGATCTCGCCGGCAGACGTCACCTCGCCGATCCGCGCCGTGATGGTGAAGGCGTAGCGAGTTTCGAGTGTCGGCGTCATCGCATACATCCACGGTGGTCGTCATGCCCGGGACGAGCCCGGCCATGACGAGGTTTTCGAACTACCCGATCATCCGCATCGGCAGCCACAGCGCGATGATCGGGAACGCGATCAGGATCACCAGCCGGATCAAATCGGTAACGACGAACGGCAGCACGCCGGCGAATACCGTGGACATGCTGACGTCCTTGATCACACTCTTGATCACGAACACGTTCATACCAACCGGCGGGTGGATCAGGCCGAGCTCGACCGTCATCACGATGATGATGCCGAACCAGATCGGATCGAAGCCGAGTGCCGTGACCACCGGAAACACGATCGGCACGGTCAGGATCACCATCGCCATCGCATCCATCAGGCAGCCGAGCACCAGATACATCAGCAAGATCAGCGCCAGCACGCCGTAAGGTCCGATGCCGAGCCCGGTGAGGAATTCGGTGACGTATTGCGGCGTTTGGGTGATGGTGAGGAAGTAGCCGAAGCACAGCGCGCCGATCAGCACGGTGAACACCGCGGCAGCGGTGCGGGTCGCCTGCAGCAGCGACTGCAGGATGCCCTCGCGGTCGAGCTTGCCGCGCAGGATGCCGATCAGGAACGCGCCGACCGCCCCCACCGCGCCCGCCTCGGTCGGAATGAAGAAGCCGCCATACAGTCCGCCGATCACGAACAAGAACAGCAGCAGCGGCGACCACACGTCGCGAAACGCCGCGAGGCGGTCGCCCCACGAACTCTTCGGCCCCGCCGGCAGGAAGCCCGGCCGCGCCACGCCGATGATCCAGATCGTGATCATGTGCATCACGATCGCCAGCAGGCCCGGCAGGATGCCGGCGATGAACAGCTTGCCGATGTCCTGCTGGGTGATGATGCCGTAAACCGCCAGCACGGTCGACGGCGGCAGCATCGCGCCGAGCGTGCCGCCGACCGCGATCACGCCGGTCGAGAACGACTGCGGATAGCCGAACCGCCGCATCTCGGGATAGGCCACCGCCGAGAAGGTCGCCGCGGTCGCGACCGACGAGCCGGAGATCGCCGCGAAGCCGCCGCAGGCCGCGATGGTGGCGATGCCGAGCCCGCCCTTCCAGTGGCCGACGATGGTGTTGCCGGCGCGGAACAGCTCGCGGCTGATGCCCGACGCCGACACGAACGCGCCCATCAGCAGGAACGAATAGTCGGTGACGGTGCGCATTGTGGTCTGGCCGACCAGCTTCAGCGCCGGCTCGAAGCCGGTGAGATAGCCGAAGCCGGTGACGCCGACGAGGCCCATCGCCATGCCGACCGGCACGCGCAGCAGCATCAGGACGAATAGGCTGACGAAGCCGATCGCGGCCACGGTCTCGTTGGTCAGCATCGCTAGCTACTCCACCGGCTTCATGCGCACTTCGCGCATCTGCTCCGGATGGAAGATCAGCCGGAAGGTTCGAATCGCGATCAGCAGCACGGCGGAGACGTCGCCGATCCACGACACCAGATAGAACGGCCAGATCGGGATCTGCAGGTCCATGGTGACGATGTGGTCGGCCTTGGTGGTCACCACCTTGTCGAACAGCGTGTAGGTCTGCACGCTGACGACGAACAGCAGGACCAGCGTGGCGAAGATGTCGATGATCCGCTGCCAGCGCGGCGATGCCGCCGCCCATACCAGATCGACGGTGATGTGCGAGCCGCGGTAGGAAGTGGCGGCGATGCCCCAGAAGATCAGCACGCCGAGCATGAACTGACCGAAATTGTAGTAGTCCGGGATCGTCACAGAAAAGAACTTGCGCATGAACACGGCGAGAAATGTGTTCAGCGCGACGATGCCGACGAAGAACGCTGCAATCCATTCGATCGCGTCGATGAAGCGGTCCATGCCGTTCTTGGAGAAGCGCCGCGTCGTCAGGGCGCCAGGCAGCCGGTCGCGGAGCTTGTCGTCGGGAGGAGAACTCATCGGAGCTCGATCGTTGGTATTGCTTCAATCACAATGAAAGTCATTCCGGGGCGCTCGCGCAGCGAGCGAACCCGGAATCTCGATCGTGCGACCGCGAGATTCCGGGTCTGCGCGCGATGCACGCATCCCGGAATGACACGGAGAGGCTCACAACCCCGCGTCGTACTTCTTCAGCGCGTTCTGCAGATCGGCTTCGACCGCGGCGGGATTGCCGCCGGACTTCTTGACCTGCTCGGCCCAGCTGTCGCGCAGCGGCTTGGTCGCCTTCTTCCATTCGGCCAGCTGCGCATCTGTCAGCGGATAGACCTCGTGGTCCTGCAGCGCCTTCATCTTGACGCGGCCATTGGCCTCGAAATCAGTCCAGGGGTCGGTGACCTTGGAGGCCCATTCCGGCGTGCAGTGATCGTCGATGATCTTCTTCTGCGCGTCCGACAGCGCGTTATAGGCCTTCAGCCCGATGTTGTAGGTGAACACCGTGGTGTAGAGCGGCACGTCCATGTGATACTTGACGACCTTGTCGATGCCGAACAGGAACACCGAGCCCCACGGGAAGGTGATCTCGTCAGCGACGCCGCGCTCCAGCGCGTCGCGCGATTCCGGCGCCGAGGCCTGCACATTGGTGCCGCCGAACAGCTTGACCATTTCGCCGATGGTCGATTGCGCCGGCCGCACCTTCAGGCCGCTCATGTCGGACGGCAGCAGCACCTTCTTCTTGCCGTGCAGCGCGCCCGGATCATGGATGAAGGCGAAGCACAGCTTGGTGTCCTTCATCTCGGTCGGGGCGTATTTGTGGTACCACTCGTTCAGCGCCAGCGTGCCCTTCTTGCCGTCCTTGAACACGAACGGAAGCTGGCCGGCGGAGACGATCGGGAAGCGGCCAGGCTGATAGCCGGGATTGACGTAGGTGACGTCGGCGATGCCGTCGCGCGCCATGTCGTAATGGTCGAATGCCTTGCCGAGCTGCTCGGAGGGGAACACGGTCATCCGGATGCTGCCGCCGGAGGCTTTCTGAATGTCCTCGGCCCACGCCTTGGTCGCCGGCACCAGCGGATGCGCCGGCGGCACCCACAGCGAGACTTTCCAGTTGACGGTTTTGTCCTGCGCAAGCGCGGGCGTCACGCTGGCGGCAAGCAGCAGCGCGAGCAGAGTCTTCCTCATCGAGCTCTCTCCCTTGGTCGGCTTCAATCGGCCTTTGGGCCGCATTGTTATAGGTTATAACCATCATTGCAAGTGACGGCCGCGTAATAGCTGCTAGACACCGGACGGCGGCTAGACGGCTTCGTGACGGTCCCGTAACGAGGCGACAACATCATCGGGGGAACGACCATGCGGACACAAGTGGCCATTATCGGCGCGGGTCCGTCCGGACTGCTGCTCGGCCAGCTGCTGCACAAATACGGCATCGACGCCGTCATCGTGGAACGCAAGGATCCGGACTACGTGCTGTCGCGGATTCGTGCCGGCGTGCTCGAGCAAGGCATGGTCGATCTGCTCGACGAGGCCGGCGTCTCCGCCCGCTTGCATCAGGAAGCGCTGGTGCACGATGGCTTCGAGATCGCATTCGCCGGCAAGCGGCATCACATCGATCTGAAAGGCGCGACCGGCGGCAAGAGCGTCACCGTGTATGGCCAGACCGAGGTCACCCGCGACCTGATGGAAGCGCGCAATGCCGCCGGCCTCACCACGATCTACGATGCCGCCGACGTCAGCCTGCACGACTTCGAAGGCGCCCATCCCAAGGTGCGCTACGTCAAGGACGGCACCACGCGCGAGATCGTGTGCGATTTCATCGCCGGCTGCGACGGCTTCCACGGCATCAGCCGGCAGAGCGTGCCGGCCAGCGCAGTGCAATCGTTCGAGCGGGTGTATCCGTTCGGCTGGCTCGGATTGCTGTCCGACACCCCGCCGGTGTCGCCCGAGCTGATCTACGTCAACCACGACCGCGGTTTTGCGCTGTGCTCGATGCGCTCGATGCACCGCAGCCGCTATTACGTGCAGTGCCCGCTCACCGACGACGTCGCCGACTGGAGCGACGACCGGTTCTGGGACGAGCTGAAGAGCCGGCTCGATCCGGAGACCGCCGGCAAGCTGGTCACCGGTCCGTCGATCGAAAAGAGCATCGCGCCGCTGCGCTCGTTCGTCGCCGAGCCGATGCGGTTCGGCCGGCTGTTCCTCGCCGGCGACGCCGCCCATATCGTGCCGCCGACCGGCGCCAAGGGCCTCAACCTCGCCGCCAGCGACGTGTACTACCTGTCGCGTGCCATGCGTGAATACTACGCCGAGAAGTCGCAGGCCGGCATCGATGCCTATTCGGCCAACGCGCTGCGCCGGGTGTGGAAGGCCGAGCGGTTCTCCTGGTGGATGACCTCGCAGCTCCACCGCTTCCCCGACAGCGACGCCTTCTCCCAGCGCATCCAGACCGCCGAACTGGACTACCTGGTCAACTCCAAGGCCGCGATCACCTCGCTGGCGGAGAACTACGTCGGCCTGCCGTATTGAGCTCTCTCAGGAAGCCGCCATTGCGAGCCACCGGGTCGGCGCGGAACGCCGCCCGATGACAGGCCCCGCGAAGCAAACCATAAGCTCCCTCCGCTGAGTTGGATTGCTTCGTCGCTTTGCTCCTAGGAATGACAACCACAGCTTGTCATTCCGGGGCGCGCCATCAGGCGCGAATCCGGAATCTCGAGCTGTGGCGCACAGCCTGCAAATAACGTCGAGATTCCGGGTTCGCGAGCTCCGCTCGCGCCCCGGAATGACGGAGCATGGAGTCACGTCGCCCCGTTTCAGAAACACCCTCTCAAACCGCGCTTCAAACTTTGTCGGCGTTGCCGATGATGCTGCGGTGCGGTCTAAAGGTGGTCGATGCAGCGAGGCGAGCGACGCGCATGACGACCGAATCGGATCAGACCCCCATCCCCGCGACTGACGTCATTCCTGACGGCTTCGTGCGCCACAGCCGTTCGAGCCCGCTCACCGCGCCGTGGGAGCCGCTCTACGCCAAGACCACGGCGGATGAGGTAATGCTCGGCCTGCGGATTCGCGAGTGCCACACCAATTCGCGCGGCCTCGCCCATGGCGGGCTGATTACAACGCTGGCCGACAACGCGATGGGCTATAGCTGCGGCCTCAAACTCGGCGGCGGCGCGCGGCTGTTGACGTCGTCGCTGGCCATCGACTTCATCGGTCCCGCCAAGATCGGCCAATGGCTGCAGATCGAGCCGGAGGTGATCAAGGTCGGCGCCAAGCTGTGCGTCGCGCATTGTTTCGTCACAGCCGACGGCACCCGCTGCGCCCGCGCCAACGGCACGTTCAGCGTGGTGACGGCGAAGGAGTGAGTTAGCGGCTCATGGCCGTCTAGCACCGTCGTTCCGGGGGCGCGGAGCGCGAACCCGGAACCCCGAGCTGTTCTGCGCCGCCAGCCTTCGTCACAACCTCGGGATTCTGGGTTCACGCGCCTCGCGCGCGCCCCGGAATGACGATCAGTAATGATGGCGCGCTTGCGCCTTGCTCACCCCAGTATCGGCAGCTCCACCACGTCATAGCCATGGCGGATGACACGGCCGAGCACAGGATCGTCGATCTCGAACTCGAAACGCGAGGCCGGGCGGATGCCGCCCTTGGCGGCGAAGGTGCCGCCGAATAGCGCGCAGCCATCGGGCAGGCTCGCGCCGCCAAAACCGCGGGCGATCAGCTCGCGCGCCGGCAGCATCGCATCGAGCGTGCCCTCCTGGTACAGCACGCGCGTCCCGCCGATCGTGGCGTAGGAACGCAGCACGATGCGATCCCAATGTGCCTGGACCTCGCCGAACTCCCACAGCTCCGGCGCCACCGGCTTGTCGCACATCTGCTTCGACACGGTGACGCCATAGGCCTCGACCTTGCGGTCGGTGTGATCCGAGCCGACGCCGACGAGGATGCGGCCCTGATGGCCGATCAGCACGAACTCGACCTCGCCGGACGAATCGCCACCGGACACTTCGATCGCCGGCGCGGTAGTGAGCCGCGTCGCGGCGACGCGGTAGTAGATCGGCGTCGACGCCGGCCGCGCGATGCCGAGCGCTTCGAGTTCGGCAATGTGGTGGTCGCGCGCCACCGGATCGCGCCCGGTCCAGCCGGCGATCACCGCCGTCGTAATCGGCAACGTCAGTTCGGTACGGCTGCCGGCAGCGTCGAGCGTGAAGGCAAGATCAACCACGGATCACCGCCTCCATGCCGGCCGCGACTTCGAAGATCTCGCGGTCGGTGCCATTGACGCCCGCCAGCATCAGCCCGATCGGCGGCTCGCCGTCCCGATGGCACGGCAGCGAGATCGCGCAGCCGTCGACCATGTTGATCAGTGTGCAATTCCGCAGCGTCAGCAGATTGGCCTTGGTGAACTCCTTATCGTCGGCAAGTTCGGCGATGGTCGGCGCCGCGATCGCGGTGGTCGGCATCGCCACCGCATCGTAGGGCGCGAGCCGCGCCGAGGCGCGCGCGATCAGCGATTTGCGCGCATTGACGAGATCGACGTAGTCGGCGGCGCTCTGGGTCTCGCCGCGCAGGATGCGCTCGCGCACCCGCGGATCGTAAACGTCGCCCTGCGCCACGATCAGATAGCGGTGCCAGGCATAGCTCTCGGCAGCGGCAAAACCGCCCTTGGCGCCAAGAGGCGCGACCTCGGCGAATTCCGGCACCTCGATCTTTTCGATGATCGCGCCGTGGCTCGACAGCGTCTTCAGCGCGCGGTCGAACGCAGCGGTGACCGCGGCATCGAGATCGTCGAGCGCAACCGTGGTCGGCACCGCGATCCGCATGCCTTTCAGCGGGCGCGCGATCAGCGGCCCGACCGGTTGGTCGGCAAGGATCGCATCGAGCGTGGCGCAGCATTCGACACTGCGCGCCAGGGGCCCGATGCTGTCGAGCGAGAACGACAGCGGCACCGCGCCGTCCCGCGGCACGCGGTATTGCGACGGCTTGTAGCCGACGATGCCGTTGAACGCCGCGGGGATGCGGCACGAGCCACCAGTGTCGGTGCCGAGCCCGGCATGCGCCATGCCGTCCGCCACCGAGACCGCGGCGCCGGATGACGAGCCGCCCGGCACGTGGCCGACGTCGCGGCGATAGGCGGTTTTCGGCGTGCCGTAATGCGGGTTGATGCCGATTCCCGAATAGGCGAACTCGGTCATGTTGCTGCGGCCGATCACCACGAAGCCGGCGCGCCGCAGCCGCGCCACCGCGGGCGCGTCGCTGTCGGCGGGCGGATTGTCGTCGAGCGCGCGCGAGCCGGCGCGGGTCACCTGGCCCTTGATGTCGAACAGATCCTTGATCGAGATCGGAATGCCGGCGAACGGTGACGGCGCCGCCTTGGCGGCGCGCCGCTTGTCC
>NZ_QTKI01000023.1:0-24542 GCF_010820945.1 Rhodopseudomonas sp. BR0C11 | reverse complement strand
ACTGAGCAGCGCTCCCGGCCGGTCGACGACCGCTGCAGCTGCGCCCCACGACGCCGCTTCCCCGCCATCGAAAACATAGGTCGCCTCCGGCCCAGCCGCGTCAGCCACGGCGCGGGCCGCGCGATACGGATGGATGCCTCGTGTGGTTTCTTTCTCGGGAAACCTGGTCGCGAACAGCCCAGTTGCCGAGACGGCCTGCGCCCGCCAAGCCTCCATTTCCTGGAACCGGTCGTCTTTCACAGCAGCGTCGAGCGCGCGTGTTGCCTCGGTGCAGTCCGCCAGGATGGCCAGATCGACATCGCGGATCCGGCCCATCTCGGCCGCATCGCCGTGGATTTGCACCAGCGTTGCGCCGTGCGGCACCAGCACGCCCGAACGCCCGCCGAGCAACAGGCCGAGCTTGCCGCCCAGCAGGATGACCAGATCCGGCCGTTCGATCCCGAGCATTGGCAGCAAGGCGAGGTTGCCGGCCGCACCGCCATTGCAAGGGTGGCCCGGCGGCAAAACGCCTGACGCAAGTGACTTGGTGAAAACCGGCAACGGGACTCTCGTACACAGCGCCCGCAGCGCCTCCGCGGTTTCGCGATTAGCTGCGCCATTGCCAGCGATCAGCACGGGACGCTTGGCCGCCTGCAGCAGTTCAGCCAATCGCGCAACCTCAGCCGGGGCAGGCGCGGGGCGCGGATTGACGCCGACACCAGCCGGAGGAGTAGCACGCCCGGCCGCGACGCTCATGTGCAACACGTCGATCGGTACTTCGAGCAGAACGGCGCCGCGCGGCAGCGTCATCGCCTTGCGGATCGCCATCGCGGTGAGATCGGCAATCCGCTCCGTGCTGGGAATCGAGAACGCCCATTTCACCGCCGGCCGCGCGATCGCGACCTGATCGATCCCGCCCTGAAGCGGATTGGTTTCGATCTCGCGGAGCGGCGGCGCACCGACGATGAACAGCACCGGTGAACCATCGAGCTGCGCATTTGTCATCGCCGACAGCGCGTTGGTGAAGCCGGGCCCGGCGGTGACGATGCAGACCCCAAGCTTGCCGGTCGCACGCGCATACGCGTCGGCAGCGTGGCCGGCCGACGACTCGTGACGGAAATCGATCAGGGCGATGTCTTCCTCGATGCATCCCTTAAGCAGCGCTTCGAGATGTCCGCCGTGCAGCGCAAACGCCTGGCTGACCCCAGCGGCCTTCAGCGTCTTTGCCAGTAATTGTCCGCCGACCAGGCGATCCTGTTCTGCCATCTCATTCCTCCCTGTTGCAGCGTCTGCCGCGCTGTTATTATAGTGCACTATAATTATAAGCATCGAACAGGGAGGACAAGAGGATGAATGAGCGCACGCGCTTTCGCGACAAAGTCGCGGTGATCACAGGTGGAGCATCCGGCATCGGCGCGGCGACCGCACGGCTCCTTCACGCCGAAGGCGCGAGCGTGGTGATCGGCGACCTCGATGCGGCGGCGGGTAATGCCTTGGTGGCTGAACTCGGCGCCGAGCGCACACGGTTCATCACCACCGACGTGTCCGATTTCGGATCGGTGACAGCACTGATCGACGGTGCGGTAGCTGCCTTCAGGCGGATCGATGTGCTGGTCAACAACGCTGGGATTGGCAGCCTGTCGTCGATTGCTGCACTGCCGGTCGAAGACTGGAAAAAGGTGCTCGCGATCAATCTCGACGGCGTGTTCTTCGGCTGCAAAGCCGCGTTGCCGGTGATGGTCGCCCTGCGGGCAGGGGCGATCGTCAACACCGCCTCGGCTTCGGGCCTCGCCGGCGACTTCGGATTCGCGGCCTACAACGCTGCGAAGGCCGGCGTGATCAATTTCACCCGCACCGCAGCAATCGATCATGCGCGTGATGGAATACGGGTCAATGCCGTGTGCCCTGGTCCGGTCGACACGCCGATCCTCGCAGGCGTTCAGGGTATCCCGGGTCTGCGCGCCGACTGGGAAGATCGGGTTCCGATCGGCCGGTTCGCGAGCCAAGCGGAGATCGCGCAAGTCATCGCCTTCCTCGCCTCCGATGCCGCGTCATACGTCACCGGCGTTGCCATGCCGGTCGATGGCGGACTGACCGCGCACACTGGGCAACCCAATCTGCCGCGCGTCATGAACGCTCTGGCGGGAGGTGCGCAATGAAGGCTGTCGTCAGGCGTGCCGGCCAGCTGGTCGACACAGACATCGCCGAAGTCACACCGGGCGAGGGCCAGGTGCTGGTGAAGACGCTGGTTTGCGGGATTTGCGGATCGGATCTTCACGCGCTTCATCATCTCGATCACATGATATCGCTCACCCGCCGCGCCGGCGGGCGACCCAGCCTCGACCCTTCCCAGGACGTCGTGTTCGGCCATGAGTTCTGCGCCGAAGTGGTCGATCACGGTCCTGGCTGCAACAAGAGGTTGCCTCCAGGCACCAAGGTGGTTTCGGTGCCGGCCGCATTCGGCCCGGCGGGCAGCGAACTCGTCGGCTACTCGAACCGCTTTCCCGGCGGCTTTGCCGAGCGAATGGTGCTGCAAGAGGCGCTGCTGCTCGAGGTGCCGAATGGGCTTGACGACGTGCGCGCTGCGCTCACCGAGCCGATGGCGGTCGGCGCACATGCCGTTGCCAGTGCTCCGCTGACACCGCGCAGTGTGGCCTTGGTGATCGGCTGCGGTCCGGTCGGTCTGTCGGTGATCGCCGCGCTCAAGGCGCGGGGGATCGGTCCGGTCATCGCCAGCGACTTCTCACCGCATCGCCGCGCCGCTGCGGTGGCGCTCGGCGCCGACGTGGTGATTGATCCAGACGAGCACTCGCCACACGATCGCTGGGAGGCTCTCGACGTTCCCGCGACCTTGGCGAGCTTCGGCGCCGCGACGCTGCAGGGGCGTTCGATCCGCGATGCCGTGGTGTTCGAATGCGTGGGCGTGCCGGGCATGCTGCAGCAGCTGATCGAGAAATCCCCGCCGACGGCGACCATCATCGTGGTCGGCGTCTGCATGGAAAGCGATACGATCGAGCCGTCGCTGGCGATCAACAAACAGCTGTCGTTGCGGTTTGTGTTCGGCTACAGCCCCGCCGAATTCGCCGCCACGCTGCACGCGATCGCGGAGGGACACTGCGACGTCTCCCCCCTGATCTCGGGGACAGTCGGACGCGGGGGCGTGGCTGCGGCCTTCTCGACGCTGTCGAAGGCCGACGCCTGCATCAAGCTCCTGGTCGATCCCGGCCAGGCTTAGTCCTGAGGAGTCCTGGTCGGGCCGTTCTTCGATCGGGTGGATCTGCGGAGCGTGCCCGTACGATGCTTGGGGCTGCCAAACCCTGGCGGCCCCGGCGACTTTGATCGCGGCGACCAATGCCGTCATGCAGAGCCGCTATCGCCGCTTCTCGCTCCACGCGCTGATTGCGGGCGACAGGAACGCCAGCGGCCAGATGAATTTCGGCCAGTGCGGTTCGACGAGGCAGACCAATGTCGCGAAGCTGAACAGCACAAACGAAAATGCCGGCGTCGCCAGCTTCAGCCAGTCGCCACGCGGTGCGACCGCCATGGCCCAGAGCGCGGTGTTGAACAGCGCGATCAGCCAGAGATTGAAGCCGTACAGCGTGGTCACGTTGGGCGAGTCGTAGTTGTTGCCGTAAAGGCCGCAGGTCACCGGCAGCAGGATGATCGACAACAGGAAGAACAGTTTGCCGATCACCTCGCTGCGGCCGGCGTGTGTGGCGTAGGCCAGCCGCTGCTGATGGCTGTACCAGAACATCCCGGCGACGATGAAGCTGAGCAGCAGCGTCGAGACGAAGGCACCGTAGACGTGCCAGATCTCGTGCCACTGCGGATCGCCGCCGGCGAACTTCTCGCGCGGCGCCTGGTAGGCGAGCAGCGTCATCGCGACGCCGAACACGGTGTTGCTGAGCGCTTCCAGCCGCCGCAGTTCGAAATGGCCGCTACCCATCGCCGGCTCCTCGACGACGCTGCTCCAGTGTTTTCCCGGTTAGCCGCCGAGCGCCTGGTCGAGATCGGCGATCAGGTCATCCTTGTCCTCGATGCCGATCGACACCCGCACCATGTTGGGCGCGGCACCGGCCGCGGTCTTCTGGGCGTCGTCGAGCTGGCTGTGGGTGGTCGAGGCCGGGTGAATGATCAGCGACCGGGTGTCGCCGACATTGGCCAGATGCGAGAACAGCTTCAGATTGGCGACGAGATCGACGCCGGCCTGATAGCCGCCCTTGAGGCTGAAGGTGAACACCGCGCCGGCGCCCTTCGGCGCGTATTTTCGGGCGAGGGCGGCGTATTTGCTGGAGGCGAGGCCGGAGTAGTTGACCTCATCGACCGCCTTGTGGGTGGAGAGAAATTCGGCGATCGCCTTGGCGTTTTCGCAGTGCTTCTGCATCCGCAGCGGCAGCGTCTCGATGCCGGTCAGCAGCATGAAGGCGTTGAACGGCGACAGCGCCGGGCCGAGATCGCGCAGGCCGAGCACGCGGCAGGCGATTGCGAACGAAAAGTTGCCGAACGTCTCCTGGATCTTCAGGCCGTGATATTCGGGCCGCGGCTCGCTCAGCATCGGATACTTGCCGTCCTTCGACCAATCGAAGGTGCCGGCATCGACGATGATGCCGCCGAGCGAATTGCCATGGCCGCCGAGGAACTTGGTGAGCGAATGCACCACGATGTCCGCGCCATGATCGATCGGGCGGATCAAATAGGGCGTCGCCAGCGTATTGTCGACGATCAGCGGCACGCCGGCATTGCGCGCGACTTCCGCAATCGCCTCGATGTCGGTGATGCTGCCGCCCGGATTGGCGATCGACTCGATGAAGATCGCCTTGGTCTTCGGCGACACTGCACGCTGGAAGCTGGCGACATCGTCGGTGTCGGCCCACACCACGTTCCAGCCGAAGCTCTTGAAGGCGTGGGTGAACTGATTGATCGACCCGCCATAGAGTTTTCGCGCAGCGATAAATTCATCACCCGGCTGCATCAACTGCTGCAGCGCGACGAGCTGCGCGGCGTGGCCCGACGCAGTGGCGAGCGCGGCGGTGCCGCCTTCCAGCGCGGCGACACGCTCTTCGAGCACCGAGGTCGTCGGGTTGGTGATGCGGGTGTAGATGTTGCCGAACGCCTGCAGGCCAAACAACGAGGCGGCGTGGTCGGCATCGTTGAACACGTAAGACGTGGTCTGATAGATCGGCGTCGCGCGCGCACCGGTGGTGGGATCGGGCTGGGCGCCGGCATGGACCGCGAGCGTCGCGAATCCCGGGTTGCGTTCGGTCATGGTCGATCCCTCCGTACTCTGGCTGATGGTTGAGCTATCTGATCGGAACCCCGGATCAGGTCAAGCGCGGGCGGGGCAGCCGCGCTGCGGCGTTCAGCCCGCCTCGTTGCGGCTTTTCACGGCGCGGTCGGACGCGGCAGTATTGGCGCCGGCGACGCTCTGACGATCGAGCGACAGCCGCATTCCCTTGACCGGAATCGGCGCGCGCTTGGCGCTGAGGGTGCGCGAATTCACCCCCATCCAGGAGATCTCCGACGACAACCGGCCGTATTCGATCTTCGGGCAGCGATCCATCACCACCTTGAGGCCGGCGGCTTCCGCCTTTGCGGCGGCTTCGTCGCTGCGCACCCCGATCTGCATCCAGATCACTTTCGGCAGCGGCGACAGCGACAGCACCTCATTGACGACCGGCATCACATGCGCGGAGCCGCGAAACACGTCGACCATGTCGATCGGCCGGTCGATGTCCTTCAGCGACGCAACGAACGGCTTGCCGAGCAGGCTGTTGCCGACCTGTCCGGGATTGATCGGAATGACGTCGTAGCCGCGCTCGGTGAGATATTTGAACACGAAGTAGCTCGGCCGCACGTTGAGCGGCGATGCCCCGACCATCGCAATCGTCTTCACACCATTCAGGATCGCGCGGATGTAGTTGTCGGAGTAGCTGTCGTGGTTCATCTTACAAGTCCGTCATTGCGAGGAGCGAAGCGACGAAGCAATCCAGCTTCCGGTGCTTGGCCCTGGATTGCTTCGCTTCGCTCGCAATGACGGGGCATGGTCGAAGGGCGGATCAACGATCCTTCCATTCCGGCTGGCGCTTTTCCAGGAAGGCGCAAATGCCTTCTTCGGCATCGGCGGCCATCATATTCTCGGCCATCACCTGCGAGGCGTAGTGATAGGCGTCGGCGAGGTTGAGCTCGGCCTGGCGGTAGAACGCTTCCTTGCCGATCTTGATGGTATGGGCCGACTTGCCGGCGATCTGCTCGGCCAGCGCGACCGCGGCCGCGCGCTCGGTGCCGTGCGGCACCACGCGATTGATCAGGCCGATCTGCCGGGCCTCTTCGGCGCCGACCGGCTCGCCGGTCAGCAGCATGTGCATCGCGTTCTTGCGCGGAACGTTGCGGGACAGCGCCACCATCGGGGTGGAGCAGAACAGTCCGATATCGACGCCGGGCGTCGCGAAGGTCGCCTGCTCGGACGCGATCGCGAGATCGCAGCTCGCAACCAGCTGACAGCCTGCCGCGGTGGCGACGCCTTGCACCGCCGCGATCACCGGCTTGGGCAGCTTGACGATCGCCTGCATCATCGCGCTGCAGGCGGTCATGATCCGGGTAAAGCTGGCACGGCCGCGATCAGCGTCGTTGCGATGCGCGGTCAGCTCCTTGAGGTCGTGGCCGGCGCAGAACGCGGGTCCATTGGCGGCGATCACCACGACGCGTACGCCGTCATCGCGGCCGATCAGATCCAGCGCCGCGTGCAGATCGTCGATCATCTCCAGCGACAGGCTGTTGCGCGCCGCAGGGCGGTTCAACGTCAGCACTGCAACACCGCCATCGACGGTCTCGCGCAACAGAATCGGTGAAGGCTGGGTCGCAGCGAAAGCGGGCAACACGGTCATGGCGACGTCCGGGAACAAAATGAAGCGCTGGGAACGAGCGTCACCTTATTGTAACAAGCCGAACGAAGCGAGAGCAGGGGCGGGAACGACATGACACATGCGAGGATGGGCGTAGCCGAACTCGAAGAATTTCTGCAGCGCGAGTTCCCGCAGGCGTTCAGCCACGGTGACATTTCGATCGAGACCGCCGATGGTCGCACATCTCTGTTACGGCAGCGCTACAGCGATCGGATGCTGCGCCCGGGCGGAACCGTCTCGGGGCCGACCCTGATGGCGCTGGCGGACTTCGCCATGTACGTCGTGCTGCTGTCGGCGATCGGCCCGGTCGCGCTCGCAGTCACCACCAATCTCAACATCAATTTCCTGCGGAAGGGCCAACCCGGTCAGGATGTCGTCGCGGTCGCCAAGCTGTTGAAGCTCGGCCGGCGGCTGGCGGTCGGGGAGGTGACGCTGCTGTCCGGCACCTCGCCGGATCCGATCGCCCATGTGACGTCGACCTATTCCATTCCAGTAGCTTGATGTTTTAGAAGGTATTATTGCACCTTATTTGTAACCATCTGGTTTAACAAGCGAAATTCAGACCGAGAGGGATTGACGCGAAAGCGGTGCTTCTCTACAAGCGCCCGAAGTCCGGTGCTTCGTGCACCGAATTCCCCCTGTCATGGATCATTCTCATGAAGACGTTTTCGGCCAAGCCCGCCGAAGTCACGAAGAAGTGGGTCATTATTGACGCCACCGGTCTCGTGGTCGGCCGGCTCGCCACGCTGGTCGCGATGCGCCTGCGCGGCAAGCACCTCCCGACCTACACCCCGCACGTCGACTGCGGCGACAATGTCATCATCATCAACGCCTCGAAGGTGGTGCTGACCGGTCGCAAGCGCGACAACAAGGTTTACTACCATCACACCGGCTTCATCGGCGGCATCAAGGAGCGCTCTGCGAAGGCGATCCTCGAAGGTCGTTTCCCGGAGCGCGTGGTTGAGAAGGCGATTGAGCGCATGATCCCGCGCGGTCCGCTCGGCCGCGTCCAGATGGGCAACCTGCGCGTCTATCCCGGCGCCGAACACCCGCACGAAGCTCAGCAGCCCGAGAAGCTCGACATCGGTGCGATGAACCGCAAGAACATGAGGGCCGCATAAGATGTCCGAGACCATGCAGTCTCTCGACCAGCTCGCCGCGCTGAAGACCACCGTCGCTGCCGCGGACGCGCCGACCTACACCAAGAAGGTCGACAAGTTCGGTCGCGCCTACGCCACCGGCAAGCGCAAGGACGCGGTTGCCCGCGTCTGGATCAAGCCGGGCGCCGGCAAGATCACCGTCAACAGCCGTGAGGTCGAAACCTACTTCGCCCGTCCGGTGCTGCGCATGATGATCCAGCAGCCGCTGGTCGCCGCGGCCCGTGCCGGCCAGTACGACGTGATCTGCACCGTCGCCGGCGGCGGCCTGTCCGGCCAGGCCGGTGCGGTTCGTCACGGCATCTCCAAGGCGCTCACCAATTTCGAGCCGGAGCTGCGCAGCGTGCTGAAGAAGGGCGGCTTCCTGACCCGCGACAGCCGCGTCGTCGAGCGTAAGAAGTACGGCAAGGCCAAGGCCCGCCGCTCCTTCCAGTTCTCGAAGCGCTAATCTTTCCCGGTCTCACCGGTCGATCCAAAGGGCGCCCCTGCGGGGCGCCCTTTTTTGTTGCCGTTTGGAATGGTGCAAGCGGCCGGGGCCAAGCTTACCGGCGAGCCTGGCTTTGCAAGCAAATTGTCGGCAATTTCCAGCGAGTTATCGGACAAATCGGACCTGTCGAACAAACGCGATTTCAATTCACCCGGAGTCAAATCGCCTGCATGAGGGGATCAGCGCCGCGCCCGCGGTGTTGAAATGCCATCACCGGAAGCCACCACCGAGTACCCCACCATGTCGCTCGATATCTCGACACTGTTCCTTGTTGCGACTCTGATCTGCGCGCTGCTCGGTGTGATGCTGCACTATTTCGGCCGCCAGGAGAAAATCCCGGCCCTGAACTGGTGGGGAAACGCCTACCTGCTCGGAGCCATCACGGTGGCGCTGTGGACCATCCTCACGCCGGTGTTCGGCGAGGTGATCACGCTGGCGATGGCCAGCCTCGGCTTTATCGCCTGCGGGATGATGTGGAACGCAGCTCGGGTGTTCCATGGCATGAAGCCGAACTGGCCGGGGCTGTTCCTCGGCGCGCTTGCCTGGCTCGCCGCCGTCACCAGCCTGCCGCCCGAGCAGGACGCGCTCCGGATGACGATCGGCGCCGCGATCGTCGCCGCCTATGCCGGTCTGACCGCCAGCCAGCTCGCCGCCGAACGTCGCAAAGCGATGCATCGGCGCTGGCCGACGATGGTGGTGCCGCTGCTGCATGGGGCCGTGTTGATGCTGCCGATCGTCCTGGCCGATCTGTGGCCGTCGCCGCATTCCGGCTTCGCGGGTAACGTCTGGGTGGTGCTGTTTGCCGTTGAACTGGTGCTGTATGCGATCGGCACCGTGTTCGTGATCTTCATGCTGGTGTCCGAGCGTTCGGTCAGCTTGCACAAGACCGCCGCGTCGCTGGACCCGCTGACCGGCATGCTCAACCGCCGCGGCTTCTCCGAAGCGTGCGCCCGGATGATCGAGCGCGAAGCGATAGCCGGCCGGCCGGTGTCGGCGCTGATCTTCGACATCGACCACTTCAAGTCGATCAACGACCGGTTCGGTCACCCGGCCGGCGACGAAGTACTGAAGCTGTTTGCCGCCATCGTTACCAATTCGCTACGTATTTCGGACCTGTCGGGTCGGATCGGCGGCGAGGAGTTCGCCGCGCTGCTGCCGTGCCCGATCGACGAGGCGGTCACCGCGGCCGACCGCGTCCGCGAGGCTTTCCAGAATTGCGGAATCGAGGTCGACGACGCGCCGGTGGCGACCACGGTCTCGATCGGCGTCGCCGGCGGGCCGGCGGGTGTCGAGCTCGAGGTGCTGCTCGCCGCGGCCGACACTGCGCTCTATCAAGCCAAGCGCGGCGGCCGGAACCGCGTGGTCGCGACCGTGGAGCAGCCGGTGTCGCTCGAGGAGAGCCGGCGCAAGGCCGCGCAGGCACGCGAGCATCAGGTTGTCGCGCGAGGCGGCGAGGTCGGGCAGGCGGTGGCCTAAGCCGCCGCTTCCGACCGCTTCAATTGCGCCGCCCGGTGCGATAAGACGCTCGTCCCATCACGGACGAGGCGCACGCGCATGATCACCGAAATCGCACAGATCGACGTCAAACCCGGCAGCGAGGCCGACTTCGAAGCCGCGGTCGCCAAGGCGCGCGAGGCGTTCGGCCGCTCCAAAGGGTTCTGCGGCTTCGAGTTGCACAAGTCGATCGAGAAGCCGCAGCGCTACCGCCTGATGGTGAAGTGGCAGACGCTGGAGAACCACACCGTCGACTTCCGCGGCTCGGAGAACTTCACCGAGTGGCGCGGCCTCGTCGGCGGCTTCTTCGCCGCGCCGCCGGATGTCGAGCACACCGAGACGGTGCTTACGTCTCAGGGGTAATCGCCAGCGGTGCGGCGCCGGCGGGAGCGATCAGCTCGGCCGGCTCCTCGCCGCGCAGATGGTCGAGCACGACCCGGCCGATCGCCATCAGCGGCAACGCCAGCGCCAGCCCCCACAGCCCGAACACGATGCCGAGCAGGATCTGCATCGCGAACAGCGTGGCCGGCGGGATGTCGATGGCCTGACGCTGGATCAACGGCGTCAGGATGTAGCTTTCGAGCGCGTGGACGCCGAGGAACAGCACGAAGGCGCTGACCACGGCGATCCAGCCGGAGCCGATCGCGGCGAGCACGATGATCAGCCCGCCCAGTATCGCGCCCACGGTCGGGATGAAGGCGAGCAGGCCGGCCTGGATGCCGAGGATGAACGCTCCAGGAATTCCGATCAGCGACAGGCCGGTCGCGGTCACGGCGAATACCGCCATCATGGTGATCAGCTGCGCCAGCAGCCAGCGCTTCAACATCTCGCCGGTGTCGGTGACGATGACATCTGCCTGCGCCCGATAGCGCCGCGGCACCATCCGCACCAATCCGTTGCGATACACCGAAGGCTGCGCCGCGAAGGCCAGCCCGAGAAACATAACGATGAAGAAGTTGCCGACGGCACCGATGGTGCCGAGGATCAGCTTCAGGGTCTGGCTGACGATCGCGCCACCGCCGGAAGCGATTTCGCCGGCGCTCGGCAGGTTGCGTGGCTGAACGGGCGTCGTGGTTTCGGGGTGCGCTGCGCTTGGCGTGGTGTTGAGCTCGAGGAAGCCGGTATCGACGCCATTGCGCTCGAGGAATGCCTTCACGTTGACGATCTGAGTCTTGATCGTGCCGGACAGCGCCTTGGCCTGCTGGCTGATGGTGTTGCCGCCGAGAAATGCCACGCCGATCGTGAGGCTGGTCAGCACCAGGCAAATCAGCGCCAGCCGCAGGCCATGTGGCCCGCCGACCAGCTTGCCCGTGAGCTCGGTCAGCGCATTGAGGAAGACGCCAAACAGCACGCCGGCAAAGATCAGGAATAGCGTGCCGGCGAACTGCCACGAAGCATAGAGCAGCGCGGCGAACGACACAGTTGCAATGCCCCCGAGGGCGATCGCCCAGGCGAGATCTGTACGGGACGGAGTGCGATCGAGAAGGGGGGCGGTCACAGGCGGTCCTTTCACTCTGCGGCGCAGTGTTCCGCGAATCGGCGTGCGGGGGCAAGCGTGCGATGAAGAGCGTTCGGTGGTGCAGCTGGTGGACCGAAAAAGCCTTAACCATCAATCCATCAAGTTTGAGCGGTCCCATTTTCGCCGTGTTCGCTGTGCGATATGGTCCCAACCGATGCGGGAATGGGCGTGCATCGGTCGCGGCTGGGGAAGCGCCGAGTTGGGCGCGGGCTGCGGGAATGGTATTCGGGGACTCATGGGGATTCGCGAGCGAGATTCCAAAGGCCGTGCCGCGCGTGTCGTGGTCGCTGCGGGTGCCTGCCTTGTCCTTGCCAATTGTGCCCAGAACGGCCAATTCAGCCGGCTTGATCCGAAATACGGCGTGTCGTCGAGCCCGCGCGTGGTCGCCTTTGGCGAGCCCGTGCCGAAGGGCGGCGGTACCTATCGGGTCGGCAAGCCTTACGTGGTTGCCGGCCGCACCTACGTTCCTGAAGAGAATCCGCATTACCGCGCCGAAGGCTTGGCCTCCTGGTACGGCGATGACTTCCATGGCCGGCTGACGGCCAACGGCGAAGTGTTCGACATGGCGTCGCTGTCAGCGGCGCATCCGACCCTGCCGATCCCGAGCTACGCCCGGGTGACCAATATGGCCAACGGCCGGTCGCTGATCGTGCGCATCAACGACCGCGGCCCGTATCACGGCAACCGGCTCATCGACGTTTCGAACAAAGCCGCCGAACTGCTTGAATTCAAACACAGAGGCACCGCGAAGGTGCGGGTCGAATATGTCGGCCGGGCGCCGCTCGAAGGCTCCGACGACCGGCAGTTGATCGCGACGCTGCGTCAGGGCGAACCGGCTCCGGCGCCCACCGGCGTCCGCATCGCGTCGGCCAAGCCGTTCGTGCCGGACTTTGGCAGCGCGAGCGCCAGCAGCGGAGGCGGCCGGATCCGCGGCGACATTCCGCTGCCGGAAGGGCGCCCGTACTCGCTCGGCAACACCTCGATGGACGTAGCCTCAGTCGGCGCCACCACCGAAGTCTCGGCCTCGCGCAGCAGCCGCTCCAACCGGCAGGCGCTGGCGCCGAACCCGCGCGCAGTCTCTTACAATGTCGGCTCCGAAGAAGCCGATGCAGAACCGGCCAGCGCCCCGGTCCGCCGCAACGACGAGATCGGCAACCTGCTGTCGGCCCGCGGCCTGTATTGAGCGGCTCGATCCAGCCGCTCCAATCGTTTCAGTAGTTTTCCTTCAGAAACGCGATCAGCGCCGCATTCACTTCGGCGGGCTTTTCCTGCTGGGTCCAATGTCCGGCGCCGTCGATGATGAGCTTGTGTTTCAGATTGGGAAGCACCCGCTCGATCGCGGCGAGATGCTTACCGCTCATCTTGTCGGAAATCACCGGGTCGTTGCTGCCGGCAACGAACGCGGCGGGCTGGCGAATCTGAGCGCCTTGCCAGGGCGCGGTCAGCTCCCAGTTGCGATCGATATTGCGGTACCAGTTGAGGCCCCCGCGGAAGCCGCTCTCTTTGTATTGCTCGGTGAAGAAGGCGAGTTCGGCCTCGGTCAGCCAGCTTGGCAGCGGCAACGTGGCGGCAGACCGGCCGATGAAACCGCGGCCTTCGGGCACGAACAGCGAGCGGGCCGGATCGGCGAAGCCGCCGCACAGCATGCCGCGCATCGTTCCAGCGACATCGCGCTCGAACTCGGCCTCGGCAACGCCGGGTTTCTGGAAATACTGCCAATAGAAGTTGGTGATGCCGGAGGCGCGCAAGAGGTCCAGCGGCCGGCCCTTGCCGCGCCACGGCGGCGGCACGCTGAGGCCCGCGACCGCGGCGAACAGATCCGGCCTAAACTGCGCCGCGTGCCAGGCGACCGGTGCGCCCCAATCATGGCCGATGATCGCGGCGCGAGTTTCGCCGAGTTCGGCCACCAACGCCACCATGTCGCCCACCAGATCGAAGATGCTGTAGGCTTCGACCGCTTGGGGAGCCGAGGAGCGGCCGAAGCCGCGCATGTCCGGCGCCACCACGTGATAGCCCGCGTCCGCGAGCGCGCCGATCTGGTGCCGCCACGAATACGACAGCTCCGGCCAGCCGTGGCATAGGACCACCAGCGGACCTTCACCCTGTTCACGCAGGAACAGTTCGATGCCATTGACGGTGACGGTGCGTGTGGAAGCCATGGTGTATCCGCCCTGATTGTTATTGAGTTTGTGTGGAAGCGAGCGTGCGCTCACGGTAGGATTGATCGTCCGTCACCACAATCGAAAACGGCCGCGCCGGTTGCACGGCCGGCGGTCGTAACGCTGCCCTGGAAATCCCGTCGATGGCCGTCCTGACTTCGCTGCTTTCTCCGCGCTCGTCCCTTTGGCGCGGCCTGTTGGCGGGCCTGATCGCCGTGGCGGTCGGGGCAGGGCCGGTGATCGCCGCCAACCAGAGCGTGCAGGGCGCCAAGAAGGACGATTCCGGTTTCGAGGCGCAGGCGCCGAGCGCCATCCTGGTCGATGCCGAAAGCGGCAGTGTGCTGTTCGAGAAGAACGCCGACGAATTGCGCGCGCCGTCCAGCATGATGAAGCTGATGACGGTCGAAACCGTGTTTCATCTGCTCAAGACCGGCGAACTTCAACTCACCCAGGAATACCGGGTGAGCGAGAATGCGTGGCGCAATGGCGGCGCGCCGGCCGGGGGCTCGACGATGTTCGCCGAGATCCACAGCATCATCTCGGTCGACAATCTGCTGCACGGCGCGATCATCCAGAGCGGCAACGACTCCTGCATGGTGCTGGCCGAGGGCATCGCCGGCAGCGAAGCGGCGTTCGTCGAGCAGATGACCAAGCGGGCGCGCGAGATCGGGCTGACGCAATCGACCTTCGCCAACTCCACCGGGCTGCCGAACCCAGACAACAAGATGAGCGTGCGCGAACTGGCGAAGCTCGCCCGCCACATCATTCTGACTTATCCCGAATACTACCCGCTGTTCGGTGAGAAGGAGTTCACCTGGAACAAGATCCGGCAGACCAATCGCAATCCGCTGCTGAATGCGATGCCGGGCGCCGACGGCTTCAAGACCGGCTACACCAAGGAGGGCGGCTACGGCATGGTCGGCTCGGCGGTGCAGAACGGGATGCGGCTGATCGTGGTGGTGAACGGTCTCGAGGATGCCGATGACCGTGCCAGCGAAGCCAAGAAGCTGCTGGAATGGGGCTTCCGCAATTTCGAGTCGCGGTCGTTGTTCGCCAATGACGCGACGATCGGCTACGCACGGGTGTTCGGCGGCGAGAAGCGCTACGTTCCGCTGACGCCGGCCGAGCCGGTCCGCGTGATGGTGCGCAAGAACGGCAGCGACAAGCTGATCGCACGGATCGTGTATCAAGGGCCGGTGCCGGCTCCGGTCGAGTCCGGGCAGCGGGTCGGAATGGTCCGGGTGTGGCGAGGCCCCAATCTGGCAGTCGAGGTTCCGCTGAAGGCGGCCGAGGCCGATCCGGTCGGCTCGACCATGCGGCGCGCGCTCGACGGAGCCAGCGAGCTGGCGATCGGCCTGGTTCGGGCCGGCATGGCAAAGCTCTGACCATGGTTCAAAAGAAGCCGACAAATCGTTCATTGCGCGGGCGCTTCATCACCTTTGAAGGTGGAGAGGGCGCCGGCAAATCGACTCAGATCAGACTGCTGGCGAAGCGACTGGAGAAGGCGCGGCTGCGCGCGCTGGTGACCCGCGAACCCGGCGGCTCGCCCGGCGCGGAAGCGATCCGCAGCGCGCTGCTGGCGGGGATCGGCAAGCTGATCGGCGGCGCCGACGCCGAGGCGCTGTTGTTCGCCGCTGCGCGCGACGATCACGTCCGCACCCTGATCGAGCCGGCGCTGACGCGTGGCGAATGGGTACTTTGCGACAGGTTTTACGATTCGACCCGCGCCTATCAGGGCAAGCTCGGCGCCGTCAGCCTCGGCCTGCTCGACGCCCTGCAACAGGTGACGATCGGAGACATGAAGCCTGACCTCACCGTGATCCTCGATATTCCGGTCGAGATCGGGCTGGCGCGCGCCGCGGTCCGCCGAGGCACAGACACACCGGACCGGTTCGAATCCGAGGCGATCGATTTTCATCGCGGCCTGCGCGAGGTGTTTCGCCAGATCGCAGTGGACGAACCCGAGCGCTGCGTCCTGATCGACGCCAATGCGGAGCCGGAGGAGGTCGCCGAACGGGTCTGGCAGGCGGTGCGCTTGCGCCTCCTCGAACCAGCGCGCGCCGGGGCGAAAACGGCATGAGCGCGCGCAAGACCGCCGCTAAGGCTCAGCCGCAGGAGTCCGCCGTCCGCCATCCGCGCGAGACCATGGCGTTGTTCGGCCATCATGCCGCCGAACAGGCGTTGCTTGACGCCTATCGCGGCGGCCGGATCGCGCATGCCTGGCTGATCGGTGGTGCACAGGGCATCGGCAAGGCGACGCTGGCCTACCGCATGGCTCGGTTCGTTCTGGCGCATCGCGAGCCGCAGTCGGAGGCCGTGCAGGGCGCGGCCTCGCTGGCGGTCGATCCCGACCACCCGGTGGCGCGCCACATCGCCGCCGAGGCGCATGGCGGCCTGCTGACGCTGGAGCGGTCGGCGAACGAGAAGGGCGTGCTGCGCAACGTCATCACCGTCGATGAGTCGCGCGAGACGATTTCGTTCTTCGGCGCCACCGCTGCGGTCGAAGGCTGGCGGGTGTGCATTGTCGACACAGTCGACGACCTCAACGCCAACTCGGCCAACGCTTTGCTCAAGGTGATCGAGGAGCCGCCGCAGCGTTCGCTGTTTCTGCTGCTGTCGAATGCGCCGGCGCGGGTATTGCCGACGATCCAGTCGCGCTGCCGCAAGCTGATGCTGCGCCCGCTCGCGACTGCCGATGTGATGGCCGCGGCGATCGATGCGACCGGTCTCGACCCCGACGATCCCCAACTCGCCGAGGCAGCCGCCGCGTCCGAAGGCAGCGTCGCGCGGGCGCTGATGCTGATGGGCGGCGGCGCGTTGTCGCTGCAGCAGACCACGACCGCGCTGCTCGACAGCTTGCCGAATGTCGATCCCCGCGCGCTGCACGCGCTCGGCGATGCGATCGGCGGGACCGATCGCGCGACTCTGCAGGCCTTCGTCGATGGCGTCGACCGCTGGGTCGCGGCGCGGCTGCGCACGCCCGATCCGAATGCGGAACTGCCGCGCCTTGCACGGCTGGCGGAGGTATGGGAAAAGATCGGCCGCGCCGCACGCGACACCGAAGCCTACAATCTCGAGCGGAAACCGCTGGTATTTTCGGTGTTCGGGCTTCTCGCGGAGGCGGTGCGCTGACGCCGATCCGGCGATCGATCGCCCGGCATGGTCAGCGCCGCCGCGCTCAACCGATCCAGATTTGAAAGGCGTCCGCGCAGATGGCGCAGCGAAATTCATTCTACATCACCACGGCGATCTCCTATCCGAACGGTGCGCCGCATATCGGCCACGCCTATGAGGCGATCGCGACCGACGCGCTGGCCCGGTTCCAGCGGCTCGACGGCAAGGACGTGTTCTTCCTGACCGGCACCGACGAGCACGGCCTGAAGATGATCCAGACCGCGCAGCGCGAGGGGATGACGCCGGCTGAGCTTGCCGCCCGCAATGCCGGCCGCTTCCGCGACATGGATGATCGCTTCGGCATCTCCTACGACCGCTTCATCCGTACCTCCGAGGAGCAGCATCACGCGTCCGTCCAGGAAATCTGGAAGCGCATGCAGGCCAGCGGCGACATCTATCTCGACAGCTATTCCGGCTGGTACTCGGTCCGGGACGAAGCCTATTACGCCGAGGATGAAACCGTCGTCGGCGAGGACGGCGTTCGCCGTGGCCCGCAGGGCACGCCGGTCGAGTGGGTCGAGGAGAAGAGCTACTTCTTCAAACTGTCGGCCTATCAGGACAGACTGTTGAAGCTCTACGAGGAGCAGCCGGACTTCATCGGCCCCGACGCGCGCCGCAACGAGGTGGTCAGCTTCGTCAAGGGCGGGCTGAAGGATCTGTCGGTGTCGCGCACCACGTTCGACTGGGGCGTCAAGGTGCCCGGCGATCCCGAGCACGTGATGTATGTCTGGGTCGACGCGCTGACCAACTACATCACCGGCGTCGGCTTCCCGGATGAATCCGACAAGAACTGGCATTATTGGCCGGCCGACGTGCATGTCATCGGCAAGGACATCATCCGCTTCCATGCGGTGTACTGGCCGGCGTTCCTGATGTCGGCGGGCATCCCGATCCAGAAGCGCGTTTACGCCCACGGCTTCCTGTTCAACAAGGGCGAGAAGATGTCGAAGTCGGTCGGCAACATCGTCGACCCGTTCAATCTGGCCGACCAGTACGGCGTCGATCAGGTGCGCTACTTCTTCCTGCGCGAGGTGCCGTTCGGTTCTGACGGCAGCTACAATCACGAGGCGATCGTCAACCGCATCAACGCCGATCTCGCCAACGACCTCGGCAATCTGGCGCAGCGTTCGCTCACCATGATCGCCAAGCAGTGCGAAGGCAAAGTGCCCGAGCACGGCGTGTTCAGCGAGACCGACAGCGCGATCCTGGCGATGGCCGACGGCATGATCGCGCAGGCGCGGACCGCGATGGCGACGCAGCAGATCCATCAGGCGCTGAACGCAGTGTGGGCGGTGGTGGCGGAAGCCAACCGTTACTTCGCCGGCGAAGCGCCGTGGGCGCTCGCCAAGACCGATCCGGCGCGGCAGAAGACGGTGCTGTACGTCACCGCCGAAGTGCTGCGGCAGATCGCGATCCTGGCGCAGCCGGCGATCCCGACCTCGGCGGCGAAACTGCTCGACATCCTCGGCGTTGCGGAAGGTTCGCGTAACTTCGCGGCGCTGCCGACCCGGATCGTGCCGGGCACGCCGCTTCCGGCCCCCGCGCCTATCTTCCCGCGCTACGTCGAGCCGGCGGCAAGCTGACGCCATGCTGGTCGACAGCCACTGCCATCTCGACTTCCCCGACTTTGCCGACGATCTTGCCGGCATCGTCGCCCGCGCCGAGGCGAGCGGAGTGGGGCGGATGGTGACGATCTCGACACGGGTCAAGAAGCTGCCGGATCTGGTGGCGATCGCCGAGCGGTTTCCCAACGTGTACTGCTCGGTCGGCACCCATCCGCATCATGCCGACGAGGAAGACGGCATCACCGCCGATGAGTTGGTGAAGCTGGCGCAGCACCCGAAAGTGGTGGCGTTCGGCGAGGCCGGGCTCGATTACTTCTACGAGATGGGCTCGCGTCCCGCGCAGGAGCGCGGCTTCCGCGCCCATATCG
Source organism: Rhodopseudomonas sp. BR0C11 (assembly GCF_010820945.1). Classification (NCBI taxonomy): domain Bacteria; kingdom Pseudomonadati; phylum Pseudomonadota; class Alphaproteobacteria; order Hyphomicrobiales; family Nitrobacteraceae; genus Rhodopseudomonas; species Rhodopseudomonas sp. BR0C11. The sequence goes on along the minus strand of NZ_QTKI01000023.1, from coordinate 5,738 downwards.
CGGCGGCGCGTGAGACCGGACTGCCGCTGGTGATCCACACCCGCGAGGCGGACGAGGACTGCGGCAAGATCCTCGAAGACGAAATGGGGAAGGGAGCTTTTCGCGCGGTGCTGCATTGCTACACCGGCGGTCGCGATCTCGCGATGAAGGCCATCGACCTCGGACTGATGATTTCCTTCACCGGCATTCTCACCTTCAAGAAGTCGCAGACGCTGCGGGATCTCGCCGCCGAACTGCCGGCCGACCGTGTCATGGTCGAGACCGACTCGCCGTATCTGGCGCCGGGCAAATATCGCGGCAAGCGCAACGAGCCCGCCTATGTGGTCGAGACCGCCAAGGTGCTGGCCGAGGTCCGCGGCGTGTCGCTCGACGAGATCGCCCGCCAGACGACCGAGAACTTCTTCCGCCTGTTCGGCAAGGTGCCGGCGCCCGCCGCCGCATGACGCCTTTGACAATCGGGGTCGCCGCATGACGCTGACGCTCACCATCCTTGGCTCGGGCTCCTCCGCCGGCGTGCCGCGCCCGGCACTCGGCTGGGGCGCCGCGGACCCGTCCAACCCGAAGAACCGGCGGCTACGCTGCTCGCTGCTGGCCGAGCGCATCACGCCCGACGGGGGCATCACCCGCGTGCTGATCGACACCTCGCCGGACCTGCGCGAGCAACTGATCTGCGCCGACGTCGATCATCTCGACGCGGTGTTCCTCACCCACGAGCACGCCGACCAGACCCACGGCATCGACGATCTGCGCTCCGTGGTGATGGCGATGAAGCGCCGCATCCCGGTGTATCTCAACCAATCGACCGGAGAGCACGTGCTGTACCGTTTCGCCTACTGCTTCAAGCAGGCGCCGGGCAGCTCATATCCAGCGATCCTAGAGTCGCGGAAGATCGAGGCCGGCGACAGCAAGACGATCGCAGGCGCCGGCGGCGATCTGACGCTGACTGCGTTTCTGCTGAAGCATGGCGATATCCCCGCGCTCGGCTATCGGATCGCCGGCGCGGCCTACACGCCCGACGTCCACGACATCCCCGAACAGAGCTTCAGCGCCCTTGAAGGCCTCGACCTCTGGATCATCGACGGCCTGCGTTACAAGCACCACGCCAGCCACTTCAACATCGAAACCGCACTGAAATGGATCGCCCGCTTCAAACCGAAGCGCGCCGTGATCACCAATATGCACGCCGATATCGACTACGAGACGCTGCGGAAAGAGCTGCCAGAAGGCGTGGTGCCGGGGTTCGATGGGATGCGACTGGAGATAGACGGCTGACCTCTCAACCGGTCATTCCGGGTCGCTCGCGACAGCGAGCGAACCCGGAATCTGAAACATGCACGGCCTTGCTCAACACCTCGGGATTCCGGGTTCGCGCTGCGCGCGCCCCGGAATGACGAACGAGAGTGGGTCGTCCTTGGCGGTCGCCCCCGCAATGACACTGGGGCGAAGTAACTACTCCAAAATCGCCTTCGCCGATTTCACCTGATCGCGCAGCATGAACTTTTGGATCTTGCCAGTCGATGTCTTCGGGATCGACGAGAATACGATGCTCTTCGGCGTCTTGAAGCCGGGGAGGTGTTCGCGGCAATAGGCGATGATCTCGGCTTCGGTGGCGGTGGCGCCGTCCTTCAGTTCGACGAAGGCGCAGGGGACTTCGCCCCATTTCGGGTCGGGCTTGGCGACCACGGCGGCGAACAGGATCGCCGGGTGTTTGTAGAGGACGTCCTCGACCTCGACCGACGAGACGTTCTCGCCGCCGGAGATGATGATGTCCTTGGAGCGATCCTTGATGATGACGTAGCCGTCGGCGTCGAGCACGCCGAGGTCGCCGGTGTGGAACCAGCCGCCGGCGAGCGCCTCCTTGGTGGCTTTCTCGTTCTTCAGATAGCCCTTCATCACGATGTTGCCGCGGAACATCACCTCGCCGATGGTCTCGCCGTCGCGCGGCACCTCCTGCATCGTCTCCGGATCGAGCACGGTGACGGCTTCCTGCATCGGGTAGGGCACCCCCTGGCGGCGCTTCAGCTTGGCGCGCTCGGCGACCGGCAGATCATCCCAGCCGGGTTGCTCGGCGCAGACCGAGGCGGGGCCGTACACTTCGGTCAGGCCGTACACGTGCGTCAGCTTGATGCCGATGGTCTCGGCGCCGGCCAACACCGCCATCGGCGGCGCCGCGCCGGCGATCAGGCCGATGACCGGCTTCGTCGCAGGCCCCTTCGGCGCCTCCGGCGCATTGATTAGCGCGTTGTAGACGATCGGCGCGCCGCACATGTGGGTGACGCCGTGCTTCGGGATCAGCTCGAAGATCTTGGCCGGATCGACCTTGCGCAGGCAGACGTTGATTCCGGCCGCGGCTGCGATCGTCCACGGGAAGCACCAGCCGTTGCAGTGGAACATCGGCAGCGTCCACAGATACACCGGATGCTGGCCGAGATTGCCGGCGAGAATGTTGCTGACCGCGTTGAGATACGCGCCGCGATGATGCGTGACGACGCCCTTCGGATTGCCGGTGGTGCCGGAGGTGTAGCCGAGCGAGATCGCGTCCCACTCGTCCTCGGGCCGATGGCCGACGAAGGTCGGATCGCCGGACGCGACCGCATATTCGTATTCGAGCTCACCGATGCGGTGGCTGCCGGGAAACATCTTGTCGTCGACGTCGATCACCAGCGGCTTCGGCTTGGTCATCAGCTTCAGCGCTTCGGCGACGACGCTGGAAAACTCCGGATCGACCAGGATGATCTTGGCGCCGCCGTGATCGAGCTGGAATGCGATCGCCGCGGCATCGAGCCGGATGTTCAGCGCGTTCAGCACCGCGCCGGCCATCGGCACCGCGAAATGAACTTCGACCATCGCCGGCACGTTGGGCAGCATCACTGCCACGGTGTCGCCGCGGCCGATGCCGCTCCGGGTCAGCCACGAGGCGAAGCGGCGGCAGCGCGCGCGGGTTTCTTTCCAGGTGTAGTGCCGACCTTCGTACACCACGGAGGTCAGCTCCGGATAAACGTTGGCGGTGCGCTCCAGGAAGCTCAGCGGTGACAGCGGCACGAAGTTGGCCGGGGTCTTGTCCAGACCGATGCTGTAATGACCTTGCGGGGTGCTCATGACGACCTGCCTCTCACTTCACGACGGCGCCGCTGCGTTCTCCCCGCAGCGCCTCTACAAGAATCCAATCGAGATCCACGGGATCGCCGCGACCACGATCAAGCCGATCAACAGCGCCAGCATATATCCCCAGATCGGGCGCATGCCTTCGGCGGGATCGACGCGGCCGATCGCGCAGGCGGCATAATAGCCGACGCCGAACGGCGGCGCGAACAATCCGATGCCCATCGCCAGGATCACCACCATGGCGTAGTGCACCTCGTGGATGCCGACGGCGCGGGCGATCGGAAACAGCAGCGGCCCGAACAGCACGATCGCCGGAATGCCTTCCAGCACGCTGCCGAGGATGACGAAGGCGACGATCGACACCGCCAGGAACGTGGCCGAGCCGCCGGGCAGGCCGGTCATTGCCGCCGCCAGTGCCCGCGAAAAGCCGGACTGCGTCAGGCCCCAGGCCATGCCGGTGGCGGTGCCGATGATCAGCAGAATGGCCCCAGAGAGCGCCGCGGTCTCGACCAGCATCGGCCGCAGCCGGCGCCAATCAAACTTGCGGTACACCAGGATGCCGACCACCACGGCATAGACGATGCCGATGGTCGAGACTTCGGTGGCGGTGGCGACGCCTTCGACCACGGCGGCGCGGATCACGAACGGCAGCGCCAGCGCGGGCAGGGCGACGATAAAGGCCTTGCCGATCTCGCTGCCGCGCGCGCGTTTGACGTGGCTGAGGTCTTCGCCGCGATAGCGCCACCACACCAGGCCGCACAGCATGATCGCCAGCACCACGCCCGGCAGCAGGCCGCCGGTGAACAGCGCGGAGATCGACACTCCGGTGACCGAGCCGATGGTGATCAGCACCAGGCTCGGCGGAATGGTCTCGGTCTGGGCGCCGGTGGCGGAGAGCAGGGCGACCAGATCGCCCGGCTTCGCGCCGCGCTCCTTCATCTCGGGAAACAGCACCGGCGCCACCGCGGCCATGTCGGCGGCCTTGGAGCCGGAGATGCCGGAGACCAGATACATCGCGCCGACCAGCACGTAATGCAGGCCGCCGCGGACGTGGCCGAGCAGGCTGGCGAGAAACGCCACCATCGCCCGCGCCATGCCGGTCATCTCGATCAGCAGGCCGAGGAAGACGAACAGCGGCACCGACAGCAGGATGAGGTGGCTCATGCCCTCGTCCATCCGGCCGACCAGGATCAGCAGCGGCGTCGTGGTGGTGAGCGCCAGGTAGCCGTAGATCGCCAGACCGAAACCGAACGCGATCGGCACGCCGGCGAACACGCAAGTGGCCACCACGCCGACGAAGAAGATCACCAGATTGAGGTTGCCGAGCGGCTTGAACAGCGGCTGCGCCAGCCAGAACGCGCCGATCAGCAGCGCGACCGTCAGCGCAGCGCCGAACACCAGCTTGAGATCACCGAACCGGATCAGCCGGAGAGCTGCGAACAACGCCATCAGCGCGATGCCGACCGGCAACGCCGCGGCGCGCCAGCTGTTGGCGAGCGACAGCGCCGGCGTGGTGATGTAGCTCTCTTCATAGGCGTATTCGTAGGCCGGCGCGGCGATCAGCAGCAGGAACGCCAGTGCCGCGCAGATACCGACCAGATCGAGCCAGGCGCGCAGGCGCGGGGAGGCCCCCGCCACCATCGCTGTCATCCGCATGTGTTCGCCGCGACGGAATGCGACCGCCGCGCCGAACATCGCCAGCCACAGAAACAGGATCGACGCCAGCTCGTCGGACCAGATCAGCGGACTGTGGAAGACGTAGCGAGATACCACGCCGGCGAACAGCACGACGACCTCGACGACGACCAGGATCGCCGCCGGAATCTCGACCATCAGGCCGAGCCCAGCCTCCAGCGCGCCGATCAGCGTCTTACGCTGCGGCGCGTGGAGCCGTTCACCGGCGGTGAGCTGGGAAGCGTCGGCGCTCGCCATATCGGCCAGCCGTTACGCCAGCTTGCCGACGGACTTCTCGAGCAGCGACCACGCCTGATCGCCGTATTTGCCTTTCCACTCGGCGTAGAAGCCAGCGCTGCGCAGCTTGTCGCGGAACGGCATCACCGGCGGCTGATTGAACAGCAGGCCCTTGGCGGTCAGCTCTTCCTTGACTGTGGCGTTGAGCTTGGCGGTGTCTTCGCGTTCCTTCACCGCAGCAGCATTGATGTGCTTGGCGACGATCGTGCGCACGTCCGGCGGCAGCTTCTCCCAGGCGCGACGGTTGGCCAGGAACCAGAAGCCGTCCCACATGTGGTTGGTCAGCGAGCAGTACTTCTGCACTTCGTACAGCTTGGCGGTCGAGATCAGCGCCAGCGGGTTTTCCTGGCCTTCGACCACCTTGGTCTGCAGCGCCGAATAGACTTCGCTGAAATTGATCGAGGCGGGGGCTGCATCGAACGCCTTGAACATCGAGGTCCACAGCGGCGACACCGGCACGCGGATCTTGAAGCCCTTGAAGTCGTCCGGGCCGTTGATCGGCTTGGTCGAGGACGTGGTCTGGCGGAAGCCGTTGTCCCAGATCTTATCCATCACCATCAGGCCGGCCTTCTGGATCTCGCCGCGGACGTAGCCGCCGAGCTCGCCATCCATGGCCTTCCAGACCGTCTCATAGTCCGGGAATGCGAAGCCGATGCCGTTGA
>NZ_QTKI01000229.1:0-7692 GCF_010820945.1 Rhodopseudomonas sp. BR0C11 | reverse complement strand
ATGGTGTTGAGCACGAAGCCGTTGACGCCCTGCGAGCGATCGCCCTCCGGCGCGCCGGTGCCGGCCGGCGCTACGCCGACGTCGATCGTCACCGTGCCCGGCGCTTCGAACCGGATGATCTGCCAGCGATCCACCAGGCCCGGCTTGCCGAGCTGCGCGGCCCAGAACGGCGGCGGTTCGATGCCGTGCATCCAGCGCATCACGGTAACGGTGCGGTCGCCATGGGTGACGTCGAACGGCGCCTCGGCCACCGCCTCGTTGCCGATCGACGAGCCGTGCACATAGGTCTCGTGGGTGAGGTCCATCAGATTGTCGACGACGAGGCGCCAGTCGCATTTGGCGTAGATCGTCTTGCCGTCGCCGGCCCAGGCTGGATCGTTATTCCAGTGCATGTCGGGGACGAGTGCCGGATCGGCCAGCGTCGGATCGCCCATCCACAACCAGACGAAGCGATGCCGCTCGACCACCGGATAGGAGCGCACGCAGGCCGACGGATTGATCGTCTCCTGCGACGGCATGTAGGTGCAGCGACCCTGCGGATTGAACTTCAGCCCGTGATAGCCGCAGACCACGGTGTCGCCCTCGAGTCGGCCCTTCGACAGCGGCACCAGACGGTGCCAACAGGCGTCCTCCAGCGCGGCGACGCTGCCGTCTGCCTTTCGATACATCACGACATGCTTGCCGCAGATCGTGCGCGGAAACAGCGCGTGCTTGATGTCGGCGTCCCAGGCCGCCGCATACCAGGCGTTGAGCGGAAAGGCGGGCATCGTGGCCTCCCTGTGCATTATTGATTGGGTTCAGATTGTATACAGGAAAGGTAGGATGACAAGGAGAAGCTGCAAAATCGGCCGCGTATTGGGTAATAGATGTATACAGAAAGCCGCTTGAGGAGCGCTGCTCGCTGAGCTGGCAAGGCGGTAAAGGACTGAGCCGACAACGAAAATGGCCGGGACAAGCCCGGCCATGACGCAAATTCTTATGGATCGATCTTGAGCCTGCGCCTCAGACCGCGCACCGGCTCAGCGCGTAGCCCGCGAGCGCAGCGAGAGGCGGGGCCGCACGAGACCCGCATGTCGCGACGCTCATGCGGCTACCTGCTGGGGTGAACGCAGCGCGCAGACCATCTCGGGATTCCGGGCTCGCGCTACGCGCGCCCCGGAATGACGGCGGGAGAGGTTGCTACACTTCCCGCCGGCTCAAAAACGCCAGTCGTTCGAACAGATGCACGTCCTGCTCGTTCTTGAGGAGCGCGCCGTGCAGCGGCGGGATCAGTTTGCGCGGGTCGCGTTCCTTGAGCTGCTCCGGCGTCATTTCCTCGTTGAGCAGCAGCTTCAGCCAGTCGAGCAGTTCGGAGGTCGACGGCTTCTTCTTCAGGCCTGGGACGTCGCGAACTTCGAAGAAGATCTTCAGCGCTTCGGCGACCAGACGCTGCTTGATGCCGGGGAAGTGGACGTCGACGATCGCCTGCATGGTGTCGGCGTCCGGGAACTTGATGTAGTGGAAGAAGCAGCGGCGCAGGAAGGCGTCCGGCAGTTCTTTTTCGTTGTTCGAGGTGATCACCACGATCGGGCGCTTGGCGGCCTTGATGGTTTCGCCGGTCTCGTAGACGTGGAATTCCATCCGGTCGAGTTCGAGCAGCAGGTCGTTCGGGAATTCGATGTCGGCCTTGTCGATCTCGTCGATCAGCAGCACCGGGCGGTGCTCGGCGGTGAACGCCTCCCACAGCTTGCCGCGCTTGATGTAGTTCTTGATGTCGGAGACGCGCGGATCGCCGAGCTGGCTGTCGCGCAGCCGCGACACCGCGTCGTATTCATACAGGCCCTGCTGCGCCTTGGTGGTCGACTTGATGTGCCAGGTCAGCAGCGGCGCGTTCAGCGCCTTGGATACTTCCTCCGCCAGCACCGTCTTGCCGGTGCCGGGCTCGCCCTTCACCAGGAGCGGCCGTTCGAGCACGATCGCCGCATTGACGGCGACCTTGAGGTCGTCGGTCGCCACATAATCCTTGGTGCCGGTGAACTTCATGCGTTTCAGCCTCGTCTGATCCGGCGCGCGCGCCGTTGTTGTTGTTTGTTGATTGGTGGTGGTTGGAGGAGAGGGAGCGGCCGCAGGCAGCGACCGCTGGCAGGCGGTGTCGGTATCAGGCTCTGCGGATCATCGCCAGCAGCACCAGGACGATCACGGCGCCGATTGCGGAATTGATGATCGCGCGGAAAATTCCGACGCCGAGATTGACGCCGAGGAACGGCAACAGCCAGCCCGCAACCACGGCGCCGACGATGCCGATCACGACATTGCCGACCAGTCCGAATCCGCCGCCGCGAACGATCAGCCCGGCGAGCCAGCCGGCGACCGCGCCGACCAGAAGCCAGACCAGAATGGAATCGATCCCCATTGCGCTCCTCGTCCTTGTTCGTCTCGCTGCCGGCGCTATGCACCGGCAACAGGCGCGACTTTAGCGCGCATCCTGCGGGACAGGCTACCGATTTTGCAGGCTGCGGCAAGCGGCGGACTGCGCGCGCTGATTGTAGTGATCGCTGGTGGCCGCGCTACGAGGTTGCGTCGGCGTCGGCCGAGTGATGATCCGGCTGCAGCGGTGCGGCGTCCTCGACGAAGGCGGCAGCTGCCGTGACGCAGCAGTCGCGGCCGCGCCGCTTGGCTTCATACAGCGCGATATCGGCGTCACGCAGCAGCACGGTGGAGTCGCACGGGGCGGCGCCGCAGGCAATGCCGACGCTCACCGTGACGCAGCCGCGGGCCGACGCGGGATTCCGGATCTCGAGTGCGCGCACCGCGGCCTGCAGGGTCTCGGCGAAGTCCCTCGCAGCGGCCGCATCGGTGCCCGGCAGCACGATGGTGAACTCCTCGCCGCCGTAACGTGCCGCGAAGCCGTGCACCCCTGCGACCAGGCCGGCGAACAGATGGCCGAGCTGCCGCAGCGCGTCGTCGCCGCCCTGGTGGCCGAAATGATCGTTGAAGCCTTTGAAGTCGTCGACGTCGATCATCAGCACCGACAGCGTCGGCGCCGACGTGATGACACGGCCGACGAATCCGTCGAGCGATCGGCGGTTGGGAAGACCAGTGAGGCCGTCCGTCCGCGCCAATTCCGCCAGGCGGGTATTGAGGTCTTCGACTTCTTTTTCGATCGCCTTGCGCCGCGTGACGTCCCGCAAGGTGCTGACGATGCAATCGGTGGGGCCGTCTTCGTTCCGGGTATAGGCGAAATTGGCTTCGAGCCAGACCAGCCGCCCCTCGGGACAGCGCATCCGGAACTCGACGCACAATCCGGCCGGCGTATCCGGCAACTGGGCGCCGACCGCCTCGACCAACGGCACATCGTCGGGGTGCACCAACACGGTCCAGTAGCGGCCGACCAGTTGATCGGGCTTCAGACCGAGGACAGTCTCGACCGACATCGATACGAACCGCAGGATGCCGACCTCGTCGCTGAGCACGATGACGTCGCCCATGTTGGCGTCGATCAGCCGATAATGCGCGTCGCGTTCGCGCAGCAGGTTCTGCACTTCCTGGCGGGTGCGCAGTTGTGCCGCAAGGCCTGCCGCGAGCAGCACGACGCAGGCCAGCATCGCAGTCGCGACCGCCGCGTCGGAACGCACCGCCTCGCGCCATCCCGCCAGCACCGCCTCTTCGGTGCGCGCCACCGTCACCACCAGCGGATAGCGGGTGATCTGCCGGTAGGCGAGATATTTGGACAGGCCATCGAACGGCGAGACCGTGAGATAGAAGCCGTCGGGACTGTGGGGGAGCGCCTTCTGGAACAGCACGGAATTCGACATGTCGCGGCCGCTCTGCAGCGACGGCCACTGGATCAGCAGTCGTCCGTCGCTGTGCAGCAGGCTGATGCTGCCGCCGATGCCGAGATCGATGGACTTGTAGAAATCGCGGAAGTAATCGCCCGCGATGGTCGCCACCACCACACCGGCAAAGCGGCCGTGCTCGGTCTCCAACCGGCGGCTGACGGCGAAGATCGAGTGCCCCGAGGTGCGGGACTGGATCGGGCCTGTGATCAGCAGCTGGTTGTCGTCATGATCGAGGTGGTAGCGGAAATAGCTGCGATCGGCATTGTTGAGCTGCGGCACCGGCGTGACGGAGGCGTATTTGATGTTACCGGCCGCATCGGTGATCGCGACGTCGGTGAGTTGCGGCAGGTTGTCGACGAGGGCGCGCAGCCGCTCGTTGAAGGCGTCGCCCGGATTCGGCCGCCACTTCAGGAACGAGACGATGTCGTCGAGCACCACGTCGGCGCCCTGAAAGGTGTGGGTGGCGTGCTCGGCGAGCGAGTGCGCCAAATTCCGTATCTCGGTTTCATTCTGCGCCAGCGCGATCTTGCGGGAGTCGTAGCCCTTCCACACCACCAGCCCGAGCACGCTGGCGCTGAGCGCGATCACGAATATCGCGACGACCAGCGTCGCGGTGGAGACGCGGCCGATCCAGCTTCGGAACAGGAGAGGGCGAGGGGACATCGACAAAGGCCATTCGTAAGGCGCCTGTGCTTGCACCCCGGATGCTTTACTGAGTCATAATTCCATTGCTCGGATTTGCGCCTATCGGGCGCATCGGGGCGAGTTTTCAACAGTCGCAACGGAGGTATTCTGTCTTGACGGGGCTGCAGGGTCGGGCAATCTGTCGTTCATGTTCCTGCAATTCTTCACGTCGCTGCGCGACGCCCAGGTTCCGGTCACGCTCCGCGAGTATCTGACGCTGATGGAGGCGCTCGACGCCGACCTCGCCGATCAGAGCGTGGAGAATTTTTACTACCTGTCGCGCGCCGCGCTGGTGAAGGACGAGCGCAATCTCGACAAGTTCGACCGGGTGTTCGGGGCCACCTTCAAGGGCCTGGAAAACCTGCTCGACGCGATGGAGAAGGCGGAAATCCCGGCCGAATGGCTGAAGAAGCTCGCCGAGAAGTATCTCAGCGAGGAGGAGAAGAAGCAGATCGAGGCGATGGGCTGGGACAAGCTCATGGAAACGCTGAAAAAGCGCCTCGAGGAGCAGAAGAAACGCCACCAGGGCGGCAACAAGTGGATCGGCACCGCCGGCACCTCGCCGTTCGGCGCACAGGGCTACAATCCAGAAGGCGTGCGGATCGGCCAGGAGAAGAGCCGGCATCAGCGCGCCGTGAAGGTCTGGGACAAGCGCGAGTTCAAGGATCTCGACGGCAACGTCGAACTCGGCATCCGCAACATCAAGGTGGCGCTGCGCCGCCTGCGAAAGTTCGCCCGCACCGGCGCGCCGGACGAACTCGATCTCGACACCACGATCCGCGAGACCGCCAATCACGGCTATCTCGACGTGCATATGCGCCCCGAGCGCCGCAATGCGGTGAAGGTGCTGGTGTTCTTCGATATCGGCGGCTCGATGGACAGCCACGTCGCTCAGGTCGAGGAGTTGTTCTCGGCGGCCAAGAGCGAATTCAAGCACATGGAATATTTTTACTTCCACAACTGCCTGTACGAAGGCGTGTGGAAGCAGAACAAGCGCCGGTTCACCGACCGCACCCCGACCTGGGACGTGCTGCACAAGTTCCCGCACGACTACAAAGTGGTGTTCGTCGGCGACGCGTCGATGTCGCCTTACGAGATCATGGTGCCGGGCGGCTCAGTCGAGCACGTCAACGAAGAGGCCGGTCACGTCTGGCTGGAGCGGGTGCTCCGCACTTATCCGCACGCGGTGTGGCTGAACCCGGTGGCGCAGCGGCACTGGGACTATTCGGAATCCACCACCATTATCCGCCGCCTGTTCTCCGAGCGGATGTATCCGATCACGATCGAAGGCCTGGAAGGCGCGATGCGCGAGCTGGTGCGCTAGGATTAGATCGCGCCGTCATTCCGGGGCGCGAGCGACAGCTCGGGACCCGGAATCTCCCGGATCTACACACCGAGATGCCGGGTTCGCGCTGCGCGCGTCCCGGCATAACCAACCAAAACTGATAAGAAACGAAAACAAGGAACGACCATGCCCCAGACCATCACCCGCGGTATCAAGACGATGCTCGACGAGGCCAATTCGTCGATCGAGACGCTGACGACCGCGGACGCGATCGCGTTGCACAAGTCCGGCGCCAGCGACGTGGTGATCGTCGACATCCGCGATCCGCGCGAGATCGAGCGCGACGGCAAAATTCCGGGCTCGTTCTCCTGCACCCGCGGCATGCTGGAATTCTGGATCGATCCGCAGAGCCCGTACGCCAAGCCGATCTTCCAGGAAGACAAGAAGTTCGTGTTCTATTGCGCCGGTGGCTTGCGTTCGGCGCTCGCCGCCAAGACCGCGCAGGACATGGGCTTGAAGCCGGTCGCTCACATCGAGGGTGGTTTCGGCGCCTGGCGCGATGCCGGCGGCCCGATCGAAGCCTGGGCGCCCAAGAAGAAGTGAGCGCGGCGCATTGGGAGTCGATCTCCGCTGTCGGATCGTCACACGCGGGCTTGACCCGCGTGTCGCTTGCTTTCTTCGTCATTGCGAGCGAAGCGAAGCAATCCAGCTTCGTGCACTGAGCTGGATTGCTTCGTCGCTGCGCTCCTCGCAATGACGGGGTGGGCTTGATTTCCTTCGACCTCTCCGAGGCCATCCCATGACCACTCACACCGATCCCTTGGTCTCCACTGATTGGCTCGCTGCGCGGCTCGGCGATCCGACCGTCAAGATCATCGACGCCAGCTTCAAGATGCCCGGCGTACTGCCGTTGCCGGCGGACGATTATCTCGCCGCGCACATTCCGGGCGCGGTGTTCTTCGACGTCGATGCGGTATCGGATCACAGCAGTTCGCTGCCGCATATGTATCCGAGCGCCGAGCAGTTCGCGCGCGACGTCGAGGCGCTCGGCATCTCGTCCGGCGATACCGTGGTCGCATATGATGCAGGCGGCTGGGTTGCGGCGCCGCGGGCGTGGTGGATGTTCCTGTCGTTCGGCCATGCCGACATTCGGATCCTCGACGGCGGGCTGAAGAAATGGGCGGCCGAGGGCCGGCCGACCGAGTCGGGCAAGCCGACGATTACGCCCGGCCGGTTCAGCGCCAAGCTCGATGCGTCGTTCATCCGCAGCCGCGATCAGCTCGTCGCCAATCTCGATAGCGGGGCGGAGCAGGTGATCGACGCCCGCGCCGCGCCGCGGTTCGAGGGCAGTGTCGCCGAGCCGCGTCCCGGCCTGCGCGCCGGCCACATCCCGGGCAGCCGCAATCTGCCCTACAACGAACTGTTCGACGCTGCGACCGGCACGATGAAGCCGTTGGCTGATCTGCGGCAGGCGTTCGAGCGGGCAGGGCTCGATCTCGGCCGGCCGGTGGTCACGAGCTGCGGCTCCGGTGTTTCGGCGGCGGTGCTGACGCTGGCGCTGTATCGGCTCGGCGTGCGCGGCTCGGCGCTGTACGACGGCTCGTGGTCGGAATGGGGCCTTCAGGACGGTCCGCCGGTCGCAACCGGTCCAGCGGCGTAACCGCAGCTTCTCTTACAGACCGGTACCCGATCCCGACTGCGGCTGCTCGGCGCGCGGCGTACGCCGCCGCGCCACCTGGCGGCGCTTCTTCAGCGGGCGCCGGACCACCGGCTTCGGGCGCGCCACCGGCAGCGGCGTCGCGTCCGGCGGCGGCAGGGTTTCGCCGATCGATCCAGTGACATCGGTGGTCGGGGTGTCTGCGGCCGGGGCCGCAGGCGTGGCCGCGCTGGGTGCGGTGGTGTTGG
>NZ_QTKI01000228.1:0-7705 GCF_010820945.1 Rhodopseudomonas sp. BR0C11 | reverse complement strand
GTTCGCCTGCGGCATTCCGCATCTGATGAAGGGCGAATACACCGAGGGCGCCGGCCCCGGCATCGACATCTATTCGATGCGCCAGCCGCTCGGCGTCGTCGCCGGCATCACTCCGTTCAACTTCCCGGCGATGATCCCGATGTGGAAGTTCGCGCCCGCAATCGCCTGCGGCAACGCGTTCATCCTGAAGCCGTCGGAGCGCGACCCCGGCGTGCCGATGGCGCTGGCGGCGCTGATGCTCGAGGCCGGCCTGCCGCCGGGCATCCTCAACGTCGTCAACGGCGACAAGGAAGCGGTCGACGCCATCCTCGACGATCCGGATATCAAGGCGGTGGGCTTCGTCGGCTCGTCGCCGATCGCGCAGTACATCTATGAGCGCGCCGCGCAGACCGGCAAGCGCGCGCAGTGCTTCGGCGGCGCCAAGAACCACGCCATCATCATGCCGGATGCCGACATCGACCAGACCGTCGACGCGCTGATCGGCGCCGGCTATGGCTCGGCGGGCGAGCGCTGCATGGCGATCTCGGTGGCGGTGCCGGTCGGCAAGGCCACCGCGGACGCGCTGATGAGCAAGCTGATCCCGCGCGTCGAAGCGCTGAAGATCGGTCCGTCGACCGATCCGACCGCCGACTACGGCCCGCTGGTGACCAAGGAAGCGCTGGAGCGCGTCAAGAACTACGTCGATATCGGCGTCAAGGAAGGCGCGACGCTCGCGGTCGACGGCCGCGGCTTCAAGATGCAGGGCTACGAGAACGGCTTCTACATGGGTGGCTGTCTGTTCGACAACGTCACCAAGGACATGCGGATCTACAAGGAAGAGATCTTCGGCCCCGTCCTGAGCGTCGTCCGCGCCCATGATTATGCCGAAGCGCTGTCGCTGCCGTCCGACCACGACTACGGCAACGGCGTCGCGATCTTCACCCGCGACGGCGACGCTGCCCGCGACTTTGCGGCGAAAGTGAACGTCGGCATGGTCGGCATCAACGTGCCGATCCCGGTGCCGATCGCCTACTACACCTTCGGCGGCTGGAAGAAGTCCGGCTTCGGCGATCTCAATCAGCACGGCCCGGATTCGATCCGGTTCTACACCAAGACCAAGACCGTCACCTCGCGCTGGCCGTCGGGCGTCAAGGAAGGCGCGGAGTTCTCGATCCCGCTGATGAAGTAAGCGCCGGCTGCCATGCAGTTCGACCTCAACGAAGACCAGCGCGCCATTCGTGACATGGCGCGCGACTTCGCGGCCGAGAAGATCGCGCCGCATGCGCTGAAATGGGATGAAGACAAGCACCTGCCGCTGGACGTGATCCGCGAAGCGGCGGCGCTCGGCATCGGCGGCATCTACATCCGCGACGATGTCGGCGGCAGCGCGATGACCCGGTTCGACGCCGCGTTGATCTTCGAGGCGCTGGCGACCGGCTGTCCGTCGGTGTCGGCCTTCATCTCCATCCACAACATGGCGGCGTGGATGATCGACAGCTACGGCTCCGACGCGCAGCGTCAGCGCTGGCTACCGAAGCTGTGCAGCATGGAGCAGGTCGCCAGCTACTGCCTGACCGAGCCGGGCTCCGGCTCGGATGCTGCGGCGCTGCGCACCCGCGCGGTGCGTGACGGCGATCACTACATCCTCGACGGCCAGAAGCAGTTCATCTCCGGCGCCGGCGCCAATGATCTGTACGTCGTGATGGTGCGCACCGGCGGCGATGGCCCCGGCGGCATCTCGACGCTGGTGGTCGAGAAGGACACGCCCGGCCTGTCGTTCGGCGCCAACGAGCGCAAGATGGGCTGGAATGCGCAGCCGACCCGCACCGTGATTTTCGAGAACGCGCGGGTGCCGGTCGCCAACCGGCTCGGCGACGAAGGTATCGGCTTCAAGATCGCGATGGCCGGCCTCGACGGCGGCCGGCTCAACATCGGCGCCTGTTCGCTCGGCGGCGCCCAGGCCGCGCTCGACAAGACGCTCGCTTACATGAAAGAGCGCAAGGCGTTCGGCAAACGGCTTGACGAATTCCAGGCGCTGCAATTCCGGCTTGCCGACATGGCGACCGAATTGGAGGCTGCGCGCACGCTGCTGTGGCGCGCCGCCGCGGCGCTCGACCGCAAGGATGCCGACGCCACCAAGCTGTGCGCGATGGCCAAGCGCTTCGCCACCGATGCCGGCTTTGCGGTCGCCAACGAGGCGCTGCAGCTGCACGGCGGCTACGGCTATCTCGCCGAATACGGCATCGAGAAACTGGTGCGTGACCTGCGCGTGCACCAGATCCTCGAAGGCACCAATGAAATCATGCGGCTGATCGTGTCGCGCAAGCTGCTCGAGGCCAATCGATGAATGGTGCCGTGACCGAACCCGATCTGATCGTCCGGCGCGAAGGCTCCGCCGGTGTCATCCGTCTCAACCGGCCGAAGGCGATCAATGCGCTGACGCTGGAGATGGCGCGTGACCTCGACAACGCGCTCGACGCCTTCGCCGCCGATCCACAGGTCGCGCTGATCCTGGTCGAGGGCGCCGGCGAGCGCGGGCTGTGCGCCGGCGGTGACATCGTCGGGCTCTACAACAGCGCGCGCGAGGGCGGCGATCTCGGCAAGGTGTTCTGGCGCGAGGAATACATCACCAACGCCAAGATCGCGAAGTACCCGAAGCCCTATGTGGCGTTCATGGACGGCTTGGTGATGGGCGGCGGTGTCGGCATCTCCGGCCACGGCAGCCACCGCATCGTCACCGACAAGACCAAGATCGCGATGCCGGAAGTCGGCATCGGCTTCTTCCCCGATGTCGGCGGCACCTGGCTGCTGACGCGCTCGCCCGGCGAGATCGGCACGTATTTCGGCCTGACCGGTGATATCATGAACGGCGCCGACGCGATCCACGCGGAGTTCGCCGACGCCTATGTGCCGACCGCGAACTGGGCGGCGCTGCGCCAGGCGCTCACCGAGGCGCCGAGCGGAGCATCGGCCGAGCAGGTCAGCGGCATCATCGCACGCTTTGCGGAGCAGCCGGCCAAGGGCCCTGCCGAACTGCATCAGGCCGAGATCGACCGCTGGTTCGGGCACGAGACGATCGAACAGATCGTCGCCACGCTGGAAAGCGATACTTCGGAGTTCGCGCAAGCCGCGCTGAAGACGCTGCGCATCAAATCGCCGACCAGCCTGAAGGTGACGCTGAAACTGCTGCGCGCCGCGCGGCACAGGGCGTCGCTGGAAGAATGCTTGGTGCATGAATATCGCGCCGCGCTGCAGGTGTTCGTCAGCGACGATTTCGTCGAAGGCGTCCGCGCTGCGGTGATCGACAAGGACCGCCAGCCAAAATGGCGGCCTGCGACGATCGCAGAGGTGACGCCGGAGATCGTGGCGCGCTACTTTGAAGATCGCGGCGACAACGAGCTGAAATTTCCGGGCTGAAGCACCGGGGACAGGCAAGGGGAGGAAGGGGACATGACGGATATCGCATTCATCGGTCTCGGCAATATGGGCGGGCCGATGGCAGGCAATCTCGCCAAGGCCGGCCACAAGGTCGCCGGCTTCGATCTGGTGGCGGCCTCGTGCGAGGCGGCGAAGGCCGAGGGCATCAGCATCGCGCCGACCGCGATCGATGCGGTGAAGGGCGCGGGCGTCATCGTCACCATGCTGCCGGCCGGCAAGCATGTGCTGGCGGTGTGGAACGAGATCCTGCCGCACGCCGCCAAGGGCGCGCTGATCATCGATTGCTCGACCATCGACGTCGAAAGCGCCGTGCAGGCGCATGCGCTCGCTGCCAAGCACGACATCGCCTCTGTCGATGCGCCGGTCTCCGGCGGCACCGGTGGTGCCAAGGGCGCGACGCTGACCTTCATGGCCGGCGGCAGCGAGGCGGCGTTCGCGGCCGCCAAGCCCGTGCTCGAAAAGATGGGCAAGAAGATCGTGCATTGCGGCGGCGCCGGCGCAGGCCAGGCGGCGAAGATCTGCAACAACATGATCCTCGGCATCTCGATGATCGGCGTGTCGGAAGCGTTCACGCTGGCCGAGAAGCTCGGCCTGTCGCATCAGGCGCTGTTCGATGTCGCCTCGACGTCGTCGGGGCAGTGCTGGTCGCTCACCAGCTATTGCCCGGTGCCCGGCCCGGTGCCGGCATCGCCCGCCAACAACAGCTACAAGCCGGGCTTCGCCGCGGCGCTGATGCTGAAGGATCTGAAGCTGTCGCAGGAAGCCGCCAAGGCGGCCGGCGCTTCGACCCCGCTCGGCCAGCACGCCGCCGAGATCTACGCCGCGTTCGAACAGGGCGGCCACGGCGGCACGGACTTTTCCGGAATCATCAACTACCTGCGCGAGCAGGGGCGGAAGTAAGCGTTTGATGTTTCGCACGGCGACACCTCCGTAATCGCCGTCATGCGCGGGCTTGACCCGCGCATCCATCGCTCTTCGCAATCCGATGGATTGCCGGGCCTTCGCCGCGCCGAAGGGGCTTCGGCCCCGCAGGCGGGTCAAGCCCAGCAATGACGGGTGAACTGGCGGTGGACGCTGTGCCTCGTGATCGAGGTGTCGCCATGACCACGTTCCAGCAAGCCCGTTCGTTCCTGCTCCAACACCGCACCGATTACGCATCCGCGGTCGCCGGCTTCCGCTGGCCAGATCCGGTGCCGTTCAACTGGGCGCTCGACTGGTTCGACGCCGAACTCGCCAGTCATCCCGACAGCCGTGATCGCGCCGCGCTGTGGATCGTCGACGGCGCCACCGGCAGCGAGGTCAAGCCGACCTTCGCGGAGCTGTCGAAGCGCTCCAACCAAGTCGCGAACTATCTGCGGGCCAAGGGGCTGAAGCGCGGCGATCATCTGCTGCTGCTGCTCGGCAACGTCGTGCCGCTGTGGGAGACGATGCTGGCGGCGATCAAGCTCGGCCTTGTCACCATTCCGGCCACCACGCTGCTCACCCCGGAGGAGCTGCGCGACCGGCTCGACCGCGGCCGTGCCAAGGCGGTGGTGGCGGCGCCGGATCAGGTCGCCAAGTTCGCCGGCCTCGGCGGCGACGATCTGCTCCGCATCGTCGTCGGCGACGCGCAGGACGGCTGGCTCGCTTATGGCGAGACCGCGCAGCAATCCGATGCGTTCACGCCGGACGGGCCGACGCAAGCTGATGATCCGATGCTGCTGTACTTCACCTCCGGCACCACTGCGAAGCCGAAGCTGGTGCGGCACAGCCAGCGCTCCTATCCGGTCGGCGCGCTGTCGACGATGTTCTGGCTCGGGCTGCAGCCGGGCGACGTCCACCTCAATATCTCATCGCCGGGCTGGGCCAAGCACGCCTGGAGCTGCTTCTTCGCGCCGTGGAATGCCGGCGCCACCGTGTTCGTCGTCAACCAGCCGCGGTTCGATGCCAAGAGCCTGCTCGCCACCATCGGCCGCTGCGGCGTCACCACGCTGTGCGCGCCGCCGACGGTGTGGCGGATGTTCATCCAGGAAAAGCTGGCGGACTATCAGGTCGCCTTGCGCGAAGTCTGCGGCGCCGGCGAGCCGCTCAACCCGGAAGTGATCGATCAGGTCAAGGCGGCCTGGGGGCTCACCATTCGCGACGGTTACGGCCAGACCGAGACCACCGCGATGGTCGGCAACTCGCCGGGCCAGAAGGTCAAGATCGGCTCGATGGGCCGGCCGCTGCCGGGCTACGTGGTCAACATCACCGATGCCGACGGCCATCCGGCCAAGGAGGGCGAGATCACGCTGGCGCTCGGTGATGCGCGCCCCGCCGGGCTGATGCAGGGCTATCAGGGCGAGGGCGGCAAGCTTTCGGGCGCCGATGGCGAGTTGTATCGCTCCGGCGATGTCGCGTTTGCGGATGAGGACGGCTATCTGACCTTCGTCGGCCGAACCGACGATGTGTTCAAGTCGTCGGACTACCGAATCTCGCCGTTTGAACTCGAGAGCGTGCTGCTGGAGCACGATCTGGTAGCGGAGGCTGCGGTGGTGCCGAGCCCCGATCCGATCAAGCTGGCGATCCCGAAAGCTTATGTGTTGCTCACGGCGAACGCCGAGCGCTCGCGCGACACCGCACTGTCGATCTTCAAGCACATGCAAGGCCGGCTGGCGCCGTTCAAGCGCATCCGCAAGCTGGAGATCGTCAGCGAACTGCCGAAGACCATCTCCGGCAAGATTCGCCGCGTCCAGCTCCGCCGCATCGAGCACGACAACGATCAGGCCGATAGTTTGCGCGGGCTCGCCTTCTCCGAAGAGGACTTCCCCGAGCTGAAAGCCGCGCCGGCGAAGGAGGGCTAGTCTGTAGGATGGGTTTCGCCTCCGGCTCAACCCATCCTACGGACTTCAAGCACGGCGTTATTCCGGGGCGCGCGAAGCGCGAACCCGGAATCTCTCTTTGCAACAAGATCGGGATTCCGGGTTCGCGAACGTTCGTTCGCGCCCCGGAATGACGTACTTCTAAACTGCGCTTACTTGTAGTCGCGCTCGTCCCACCACGGGAAGTAGGGCGGCATATCGGTGGTGATCTTGTTCTTGAACTGCGCCGGGCGCTTTTCCAGGAACGAGGTGACGCCTTCCTTGACGTCGTCGGAGCGGCCGCGCTCGTAGATGCCGCGGCTGTCGATCTTGTGGGCTTCCATCGGATCGTCGGCGCCCATCATCCGCCACATCATCTGCCGGATCAGCGCCACCGACACCGGTGCGGTCTTGGCGGCGATTTCCTTGGCGAGCGTGCGCGCGGTCTCGAGCAGCTGATCGGCGGGCACCACGCGGCTGACCAGCTTGCCGGCGAGTGCTTCCTGCGCCGGGAAGACACGCCCGGTGTAGCACCACTCCAACGCCTGGGCGATGCCGACGATGCGCGGCAGGAACCAGCTCGACGCCGCTTCGGGCACGATGCCCCGCTGCGAGAACACGAAGCCGAACCGCGCGGCTTCGGACGCGATGCGGATATCCATCGCCAGCTGCATGGTGACGCCGATGCCGACCGTCGGGCCGTTCACCGCCGCGATCACCGGCTTCAGGCACTTGAAGATCCGCAGCGTCACCTGGCCGCCGCCGTCGCGCACCTGCGGGTCGGAGTAGTCGGTCGAGCCGTCGGCGTTGCGGCGCACCGGGCCGCGGCGGGCGTCGCGATCGAAAGTGTCGGCGCCGGAGGACAGATCGGCGCCGGCGCAGAACGCGCGGCCTTCGCCGGTGACGATGATAGCGCGGATGTTGTCGTCGGCGTCGGCCTTGTCGAACGCCTCGATCAGCTCGTGCTGCATCGTCGGATTGAAGGCGTTGAGCTTGTCCGGCCGGTTCAGCGTGATGGTGAGGATTTGATCGGCCACCTCGTATTTGATGGTCTCGAACGGCATCTGGTTTCCTCCAGCGTGTTTTTGTTTGTACGAGTCATGCGCGGGCTCGACCCGCGCATCCATCTTTATGAAGGAGATGGATGCGCGGGTCGAGCCCACGCAATGACATTGTGCTTGGGACGCAGCGCGCGTTAGCGCGGCGCCACCGGCCACGGCTTCTGTTCGCCGCGCAGGCCTTCGAATGCCTTCGCCATGCGCAGCACGCCGAGATCGTCGAAGCGCTTGCCGACGATCTGCACGCCGATCGGGAAGCCCTTGGCGCTGTAGCCGCCGTTGATCGAAGCAGCCGGATTCTCCGCCATATTCCAGGGCACGGTATAGAGGATGTGATCGAACGGCCGGTCCGGATCATTCCACGGCGAGGCGACGTCGGCGGCGAAGCTCACCACCGGCGCCACCGGCGAG
>NZ_QTKI01000227.1:0-7730 GCF_010820945.1 Rhodopseudomonas sp. BR0C11 | reverse complement strand
AGACCGCGAAGGCCGGTCTGAAGAAGGCGGCCGAAGCCGTTGCAAAGGCTGGCAAAAAGGCCGCCAAGGCAGTCGTGAAGGCCGCCAAGGGCGCGGCCAAACCGGCAGCCGGTAAGAAGGCGGCTGGCAAGAAGGCGACCCAAAAGGCCGCCGCGACCTCGAAGGCCAAGGCGGTTGCCAAGGCCCCGGCGCGCGGCAACAAGAAGGCCAAAAAGGTCACGAAGAAGCGAGCTTGAATTGGGATTCGGTTGACGAAGCGAAACTGAATCCTTTAATAAGGCCCGAAATCCCGTCGGATTGTTTCAGACGATGCCGGGCCCCAAAACTGAGCGAGGGGTCGGCGTCGTGTTCGCGTTTGTGAACGCCAGCCCGAGTTAGCAAGGAATTGACCGGCCCGTTTCGGTCGGTGACAGGAGAGAAGTCTGTGGCCCGTATAGCCGGCGTGAATATCCCGACCAACAAGCGCGTGCTGATCGCGCTTCAGTACATCCATGGCATCGGCCAGAAGAACGCGGCCGACATCCTGGAGAAGGTGAAGATCCCGCTCGATCGTCGCGTCAATCAGCTCAGCGACGCCGAGGTGCTGCAGATCCGCGAAGTGATCGACCGCGACTATCTGGTCGAGGGTGACCTTCGCCGTGAGACCGGCATGAACATCAAGCGTCTGATGGACCTCGGCTGCTATCGCGGCCTGCGTCATCGTCGCGGCCTGCCGGTGCGCGGTCAGCGCACCCACACCAACGCCCGCACCCGCAAGGGTCCGGCGAAGGCGATCGCGGGCAAGAAGAAGTAAGTTTGCGAGTTGCGAATGGCGAATGGCGAGTAGGGGGCTTCCCCTATTCGCCACTCGTTGTTCGCCATTCGTCGTTTCGGTGGAGCCGCTGGTGTTACGGCGGCGTTGAGATCACGTAGAAAGGTAGACTATGGCCAAGGACGCCACCCGCATTCGCCGTCGCGAGCGCAAGAACATCGCCTCCGGCATCGCGCATGTGAATTCGTCGTTCAACAACACCACCATCACCATCACCGACGCGCAGGGCAATGCGATTGCCTGGTCGTCGGCCGGCACGATGGGTTTCAAGGGCTCGCGCAAGTCGACCCCGTACGCTGCGCAGGTCGCGGCCGAGGACGTCGCCAAGAAGGCGCAGGAGCACGGCATGCGCACCCTCGAAGTCGAGGTGGCGGGCCCCGGTTCGGGCCGTGAGTCGGCGCTGCGCGCGCTGCAGGCGGCGGGTTTCACGGTGACCTCGATCCGCGACGTCACCACCATCCCGCACAACGGTTGCCGTCCGCGTAAGCGTCGTCGCGTCTGAGTTTTGTTCGCCGGCGGTGTTCACCCCGCCGGCGATTCCATTCGTTGTTTCCCGCGGATTGATCCGCAGTTTCCAATGCTAGCAGCGACGCGCCGGGGCCCCGGCTTCGATCGCCTGGCCAGGAAGGTGACACAGTGACGATCCAGAAAAATTGGCAGGAATTGATTCGGCCGAACAAGCTCCAGGTCACCCCCGGGAGCGATGCCACCCGGTTCGCGACGCTGGTCGCCGAACCGCTCGAGCGCGGCTTCGGCCAGACGCTCGGCAACGCGCTGCGTCGCGTGCTGCTGTCGTCGCTGCAGGGCGCGGCGGTGCAGTCGGTCCACATCGACGGCGTGCTGCACGAGTTCTCCTCGATCGCCGGCGTGCGCGAGGACGTCACCGACATCGTGCTGAACATCAAGGACATCTCGCTGAAGATGCAGGGCGAAGGCCCGAAGCGGATGGTCGTAAAGAAGCAGGGGCCGGGCGTCGTCACCGCTGGTGACATCCAGACCGTCGGCGACATCGTCGTGCTGAACCCCGACCTGCAGCTCTGCACGCTGGACGACGGCGCAGAGATCCGCATGGAGTTCACCGTCAACACCGGCAAGGGCTACGTCGCCGCCGAGCGCAACCGTCCCGAGGACGCGCCGATCGGCCTGATCCCGGTCGACAGCCTGTACTCGCCGGTTCGCAAGGTGTCGTACAAGGTCGAGAACACCCGCGAGGGCCAGATCCTCGACTACGACAAGCTCACCATGACGGTCGAGACCAACGGCGCGATCTCGCCGGAGGACGCGGTGGCGTTCGCCGCCCGCATCCTGCAGGATCAGCTCAACGTCTTCGTCAACTTCGAAGAGCCGCGCAAGGAAGTCACTCAGGAGATCATTCCGGATCTCGCCTTCAACCCGGCCTTCCTCAAGAAGGTGGACGAGCTCGAGCTGTCGGTGCGTTCGGCGAACTGCCTGAAGAACGACAACATCGTCTACATCGGCGACCTGGTGCAGAAGTCGGAAGCGGAAATGCTCCGCACCCCGAACTTCGGCCGCAAGTCGCTGAACGAGATCAAGGAAGTGCTGGCGCAGATGGGCCTGCATCTCGGCATGGAAGTGCCGGGCTGGCCGCCGGAGAACATCGACGAGCTCGCCAAGCGCTTCGAAGATCACTACTAAGCAACTCGGCCTCATGGTTCGCCATGAGGCCTCTTCCTCGTCCTGAAGGAGCGGCGCTGCCGCTCTCGAAGGGGGAGGCTCCACCAGGGCGAACGCAGGTAGCCCGCCTGCAACTCCGACGAACCGTCGGGTATCATCGAGTGAAGGACTGACAACATGAAGCACGGCAAGGTTCATCGGAAGCTCAACCGCACGGCCGAACACCGCAAGGCGATGTTCGCCAACATGTGCGCCGCTTTGATCAAGCACGAGCAGATCGTCACCACGCTGCCGAAGGCCAAGGAACTGCGGCCGATCGTCGAGAAGCTGGTCACCCTCGGCAAGAAGGGCGGCCTCGACAAGCGCCGCCAGGCGATCGCCGAAATGCGCGACATCGAGCAGGTCAAGAAGCTGTTCGACGTGCTGGCGCCGCGCTACGCCGATCGCAACGGCGGCTACACCCGCATCATCAAGGCCGGCTTCCGCTACGGCGACAACGCCGCGATGGCGGTGATCGAATTCGTCGATCGGGACGAAGACGCCAAGGGCAAGGATTCGGGCCCGACGCAGGACAGCAGCGAAGCCGAAGCGGCGTAAGCGGCTTCCTTCCAGTCTGAGTTTTCAAAGGGCGGTGCCGCAAGGCGCCGCCTTTTTCGTTGAGCGTATGCCGCTAGAGCGCTTCATCGATTGATTGAAGCGGATTTGGCCTTTGCCAAGCGTCCGAAGTCCTCATCCTGAGGAGCCCGGCAAAGCCGGGCGTCTCGAAGGATGAGGAGCCACATCGCCTGCGGCGCATGGTTCGAGACGGCGCTTCGCGCCTCCTCACTCTGTACAAGCTGCGACCGCTAGGAAGTTCGGTCCTGATTCTGTCAAAAGCAGAGATGCTCTAAGGAAGCCCGATCCCTTGGGGGCTGAATGTGCCCCAGCATCAGCCGTCATCCCCGCGCATGCGGGGATCCAGTATTCCAGAGCGCCGGTGATGAGCATGAAGGCTCTGCGATACTGGGTCGCCCACCTTCGCGGGCGATGACGGCTGGTGGGCGAGGGCGCACGTCCTCGTGTCTGGCGCTGGCGATCGGCGGTCCTGATCGTTACTTCCGTCATCAACGTTGATGATTGAAAACGGGAGTACTCCATGCACATCGATCTTTCCGGCAAGACCGCGCTCGTCACCGGCTCGACCGCCGGCATTGGCCACGCCATCGCCAAGGGCCTCGCCGCGACCGGCGCCCATGTGGTGATCAACGGCCGCGGCCAGGCCAAGGTCGACGCAGCGGTCGCCGCAGTTTCCAAGGTCGCCAAGGGCGGCAAGATCACCGGCGTGGCGGCCGACGTCTCGACCGCGGGTGGCTGTGCCAAACTGGTCGCGGCCCAGCCCGACGTCGATATCCTGATCAACAACACCGGCATCTTCGAGCCGAAGCCGTTCTTCGATATTCCGGACGAAGACTGGCAGCGCTTCTTCGACGTCAACGTGATGAGCGGCGTGCGGCTGTCGCGTGCCTATATGCCGGCGATGCTGAAGCGTAACTGGGGCCGCATCGTCTTCATTGCTTCGGAATCCGCTCTGATGATTCCGCAGGAGATGATCCACTACGGCATGACCAAGACCGCGCAGCTCTCGGTCTCCCGCGGCCTCGCCGAACTCACCCGCGGCACTGCGGTCACTGTCAATGCGGTGATGCCCGGTCCGACGATGAGCGAGGGCGTGCAGACCTTCGTGGCCGATCTTGCCAAGCAGAACGGCCAGTCGGAGAGCGAAGCCGCCGCCAACTTCATCAAGCAGCATCGCCCCGGCTCACTGATCCAGCGCTTCGCCACCGTCGAAGAGATCGCCAACATGGTGGTCTATGTCAGCTCCAAGGAATCCGCCGCCACCAACGGCGCCGCACTGCGGGCCGAAGGCGGCCTGCTGCAGACGATCGCGTAGTTGGAGAAGGGGTGTCGAGTCACTGCCCGCGGCAGCCCTCACCCCAACCCTCTCCCGCATGCGGGAGAGGGAGCCCGCCGCCACTCGGGCAGGCGCTCGGGACAACAACAATGTTGATTAGCACGACGCCATCGAATGAGCCGTGCAGCGTCGACGAGTCTACAACGGTGGGCAGACGATTCTTACGTTCGGCCCCGACCTTGCCGCATCGGCAGCCTGCTCCCTCTCCCGCTTGCGGGAGAGGGGTGGGGTGAGGGCGACGCTGGCACGGCGCTCGTTGAAGAGCGCCTAACCCCACCCCTCCAGCACAATCTTCCCGATCGACGTGCCGCTCTCCAGCAACGCATGTGCGCGTTTCAGGTTGGCGGCGGTGATGGTGCCGAAGGTCTGTTGATGGGTCGTCCGTAGCACGCCGGTGTCGATCAGGCCGGCGACCTCGTCGAGCAGGTCGTGCTGCGCGATCATGTCGGCGGTCTGGTACGAGGAGCGGGCGAACATCGCTTCCCAATGCAGCGACGCCGATTTCGGCTTCAGCAGCATCGGGTTCAGCGCCGCCGGATCGTCGATCAGGCCGATCTTGCCCTGCGGCGCCAGGATATCGATCAGGCCGGCGAAGTGCCCCTCGGTGCCGGTGAGGCTGGCGATCAGCGCGACCGGCGGCAGCTTCAGCGCGTCGACCTGCGGCTTCATCGGCTTGGAGTGATCGATCACGGCGTGGGCGCCGAGGTCGAGGCACCATGCCTGCGTTTCGGGCCGCGACGCCGTGGCGATGATGGTCAGTCCGGTAAGCCGCCGCGCGAGCTGGATCAGGATCGAGCCGACGCCACCGGCGCCGCCGACGATCAGCAGCGTGCGCGGATCGAACGCCTTGCTCGGCACCACGCCGAGCCGGTCGAACAGCAATTCCCAAGCGGTGATCGAAGTCAGCGGCAGCGCTGCGGCTTCGGCAAACCCAAGCGTCTTCGGCTTGCGGCCGACGATGCGCTCGTCGACCAGATGCAGTTCGGCGTTGGTGCCCGGCCGCTGGATCGAGCCGGCGTAAAACACCTCGTCGCCGGGCTTGAACAACGTCACCTCGGCGCCGACCGCTTCGACCACGCCGGCTGCGTCGTAGCCGAGGATCTTGTGTTCGCCGGCGGGTGGGGCGGCGCGCTTGCGCACCTTGAAGTCGACCGGATTGACCGAGATCGCCTTCACCGCAACCCGCAGGTCGCGTGGACCCGGTTCGGGCGTGGGCAGTTGGAGATCCAGCAGCGCCTCCGGATCTTCGATCGGGAGGCTCTTGGTGTAGCCGACAGCTTTCATGGTGGGCTCCGTGTAGGGCGTTTGTCGCCGTGCAAGGTCGCCTTCACCGGCCTTTATTGCAAGTACTGTCGTTTCGGGGATATAGTCACCGATCGGATACTATTGGGCCACTCCGCATGAAACGTCGCAACTTTGCCTGCGCGCCGGGCTGCTCGGTCGAGGTGACGCTCGACCTGATCGACGGCAAGTGGAAGGGCGTCATCCTGTACCATCTGCAGGACGGCCGGCTGCGTTTCGGGGAGCTGCGCCGGCGGATGCCGGGCATCACCCAGCGGATGCTGACCAAGCAGCTGCGCGCTCTGGAAGACGACGACCTGATCACCCGCGAGGTGTTCGCCGAGGTGCCGCCGCGGGTGGAATACGCGCTGTCGGAAACCGGCGAGCGGCTGCGCCCGGTGATCGACGCGCTCAAGCGCTGGGGTGAGGAACACCGCGCCCGCCAGCAGCAGCTCGCGCCGCGCGCCGCCGAGCCGCCGTCCGAAACCGCCGAGGCTCAGCCGGCGTGAGCGCCGGCCGCTTTTCCTTCTCCTGGCTGGGCCGGCGGACTATATCTGCTGCGCCATCGATGCCCCCTGTAACGGATTCCCGCATGAACCCGATCCGCACCTTCGCCGTCCTCTGTGTGTCACTCGCCCTCACCACGCCGCTCGCGGCGCAGGATCGGCGGGTGCCGTCGTCGCCGGCGGAGCTGAAGCTGTCCTACGCGCCGATCGTGCAGCACGTGCAGCCGGCGGTCGTGAACGTTTATGCCGCCAAGGTGGTGCAGAACCGCAATCCGCTGCTGGAAGATCCGATCTTCCGCCGGTTCTTCGGCGTGCCCGGCCAGCCGGAGCAGATCCAGCGCTCGCTCGGCTCGGGCGTGATGGTCGATGCCTCGGGCCTGGTCGTCACCAACAACCACGTCATCGAGGGCGCCGATCAGGTCAAGGTCGCGCTCGCAGACAAGCGCGAGTTCGAGGCCGAGATCGTGCTGAAGGACAGCCGCACCGATCTGGCGGTGCTGCGGCTGAAGGACACCAAGGAGAAGTTTGCCACGCTCGACTTCGCCAACTCCGACGACCTGATGGTCGGCGACGTGGTGCTGGCGATCGGCAACCCGTTCGGCGTCGGTCAGACCGTGACGCACGGCATCGTCTCGGCGCTCGCGCGGACCCAGGTCGGCATCACCGACTATCAGTTCTTCATCCAGACCGACGCGGCGATCAATCCAGGCAATTCCGGCGGCGCGCTGGTCGATGTCTCGGGCAAGCTGGTTGGTATCAACACCGCGATCTTCTCGCGCTCGGGCGGCTCGCAGGGCATCGGCTTTGCGATCCCCGCCAACATGGTGCGCGTCGTGGTCGCCTCCGCCAAGAGCGGCGGCAAGGCCGTGAAGCGGCCGTGGCTCGGCGCGCGGCTGCAGGCGGTGACGCCGGAGATCGCCGAAACCCTCGGGCTGAAGCGGCCGGGCGGTGCGCTGGTCGCCAGCGTTACCAAGGGCAGCCCGGCGGAGCGGGCAGGGCTGAAGCTGTCCGACTTGATCGTGTCGATCGACGGCTTTGCGATCGATGATCCCAATGCGTTCGATTATCGCTTTGCCACCCGTCCGCTCGGCGGTGCCGCGCAGCTCGACGTGCAGCGCAGCGGCAAGGCGGTGAAGCTGTCGATCCCGCTCGAGACCGCGCCGGACTCCGGCCGCGACGAGCTGGTGATCACCGCGCGCTCGCCGTTCCAGGGCGCCAAGATCGCCAACATCTCGCCGGCGATCGCCGACGAAATGCGGCTCGATCCGAGCGTCGAAGGCGTCGTGGTCACCGAGCTTCCAGAAGACAGCACGGCGGCGAATGTCGGCTTCCAGAAGGGCGACATCATCGTTGCGGTCAACAACACCCGCATCGCCAAGACCAGCGACCTCGAACGCGTCGCCGGCCAGACGGCGCGGCTGTGGCGCATCATGCTGGTCCGCGGCGGCCAGCAGATCCAAGTCACCCTGGGCGGATAGCCCTTCGGGACACGACGCCCTCCAGAGAGCTCTGCCGATGAATTCCGGCACTGACTTCGCCCCACGTC
>NZ_QTKI01000226.1:0-7737 GCF_010820945.1 Rhodopseudomonas sp. BR0C11 | reverse complement strand
GGCCGGGCGCGGCTACCTGATCCAGCAGGCGGAAGGGACCTTCGACGTCGCCGGTGTGTTCGCCGGGATGTTCGTGCTGTCGGTGTTCGTGATCCTGATCGACCTCGCGGTCAGCCTGGTCGAGCGGCGCCTGTTGGTGTGGCGGCCGCAGCCGAGCGGGGCGCAGCAGGCGGACTAGAGCAGGGCGCGGCTTTGGCTTATTGTCCTTGCCGCTTCGTCTGGGGAGAACCAACGCCATGAAGGCCGGCTTTCGACACTTCGCTGCGGCGGTCGCCGCGATCCTGCTCACCGCCGGCGCCGCTCAGGCGCAGAGCAAGGTGACGATCGCGATCGGCGGCGGCGCCTGCCTGTGCTATCTGCCGACCGTGCTGGCCAAGCAGCTCGGCGAGTACGACAAGGCCGGGCTCAACGTTGAACTGGTCGACCTCAAGGGCGGCTCGGATGCACTCAAAGCCGTGCTCGGCGGTAGCGCCGACGTCGTCTCCGGCTATTTCGACCACACCGTCAACCTCGCCGCGAAGAAGCAGGAGATGCAGAGCTTCGTGGTGTACGACCGCTATCCCGGTCTGGTGCTGGCGGTGTCTCCGGCCCACACCGCGGAGATCAAGTCGATCAAGGATCTCGCCGGCAAGAAGGTCGGCGTCAGCGCCCCGGGCTCGTCGACGGACTTCTTCCTGAAGTATCAGCTGAAGAAGAACGGCATCGACCCGAACAACGTCTCGGTGGTCGGTGTCGGGCTCGGCGCCACCGCGGTAGCGGCGATGCAGCAGGGCCAGATCGACGCCGCGGTGATGCTCGATCCGGCGGTGACGATCCTGCAGGCTGCGCATGCCGACCTCCGAATCCTCAGCGACACCCGTACCGAGCACGACACCCGCGAGGTGTTCGGCGGCGACTATCCGGGCGGCGCGCTATACGCCACGACGGCCTGGATCAAGGCGCATCCGAACGAGGCGCTGGCATTGACCAAGGCAATCCTCGGCACGCTGAGCTGGGTCCACGCGCATTCGGCCGAGGAGATCGCCGATAAGATGCCGGCTAACATCGTCGGCAAGGACAAGGCGCAGTACGTCGCGGCACTGAAGAACACGATCCCGATGTACTCGACCACCGGGCTGATGGACCCGAAGGGGGCGGACGCCGTGCTGGCGGTGTTCAGCGTTGGCTCGCCGGACGTGGCGAAGGCCAATATCGACGTCACCAAGACTTACACCAACGCCTTCGTCGAACAGGCGAAGGCGGCCGGTCCCGCCAAATAACGCTGCAATGAGCTCATCGCCGCCCGTTACCATCCACCGCGTCGGCCAGTTGGACCTCTGGGTCAGCGACTACGCGTGGCGATTCGCAGAGGCGCGCCGCGCCGACATCGATGCGCATTTCGAACGCCGGCAGGCCGAACAGCCGAAGCTGTGGAACGGCCGCGTGCTGATGGCGCGCCGGCCGCAGTTCGACGGCCCGTACTTCAGCGCCGAGTTCTTCGAAACCGACTTCGCCAGCTTCATGTGCTGGCGTGAATGGGAGTTTCCCGACGCCTCGGTGTTCAATGGCTTCGGGATGGGCGTGATCCGCGCCAGCGACGGCGCGATCCTGCTCGGCGAGATGGGCGCGCACACCGCCAATGCCGGCAGGGTGTACTTTCCCGGCGGCACGCCGGATCCTTCCGACGTCCGCAACCGCCGGCTGGAGATGGCCTCCAGCGTGGCCCGCGAGGTCAAGGAAGAGACCGGGCTGACACGGTTCGATTACCACGCTGCCGATCACTGGCACTGCGTCGAGGCCGGCGCCTCCGTGGCGATGCTGCGGATTCTGGATGTGGATCAGCCGGGCGAGGCGCTGAAGGCCCGCGTCGAAAAGCACCTGGACAAAGAGGAACTGCCGGAGTTCAGCCGGATGTATCTGGTGCGCTCGAAGGACGATTTCCTGCCCTCGATGCCGCGCTTCGTCACCGCTTTCCTGACGATGCTGCTGCGCGGCGAGGACTAATTACTTTCCCAACCGTCATGGCCGGGGCCGGCCACGACGGTGTTTGGGGTCGCGTCTCAGCTGTGCGCGTGGACGCCGAGATCGTCGCGCGGGGTGATGCCGAGGCGGTTGAACAGCGCGCGGTCCTTGCTGTCGCCCGGGTTCGGGGTGGTCAGCAGGGTGTCACCGATGAAGATCGAGTTGGCGCCGGCGAGGAAGCACAGCGCCTGCATCTCGTCGCTCATCGCGGTGCGGCCGGCGGCGAGGCGGACATCCGACTTCGGCATCATGATGCGTGCCAGCGCAATGGTTCGGACGAATTCGAACGGATCGACCGGCGTCGCGGTCTGGGCGATCGGGGTGCCCTCGATCGGGATCAGCATGTTGATCGGCACGCTCTCCGGATGCTGCGGCAGGTTGGCGAGCGTGCGCAGCATTTCGACACGGTCGGTCGGCTTCTCGCCGAGGCCGAGAATGCCGCCGCAGCACACCTTGATGCCGGCGTCCTGCACCTTCTCCAGCGTGTCGAGGCGGTCGCCGAAGCTGCGGGTCTTCACCACCGAGGCGTAAAACTCTTCCGAGGTGTCGATGTTATGGTTGTAGTAGTCGAGGCCGGCGTCGGCGAGCTGCTTGGCCTGATCGTCGGTCAGCATGCCGAGCGTCATGCAGGCTTCCATGCCGAGCGCCTTGACGCCCTTCACCATCTCGATCACCGGCGCCATGTCGCGCTCCTTCGGCGAACGCCAGGCTGCGCCCATGCAATAGCGCGTCGCACCGGCGTCGCGGGCCGCCTTGGCGGCCTCGATCACCTTGGCCGGCTCCATCAGCTTGGAGGCGGGCAGGGCGGTGTCGTGATGGGCGGATTGGCTACAATAACCGCAATCCTCGGCGCAGCCGCCGGTCTTGACGTTGAGTAGCTGATTGCACTGGACCTGGTTCGGATCGAAGGTCTGCCGGTGAATGGTCTGCGCCCGGAACATCAAGTCGGCGAACGGCGCATGATAGATCGCCGCGGCTTCCTCGCGGGTCCAGTCGTGGCGGATGGTGGGGCTGGCGGCGGCAAGCGTGGAATGGGCGATCGAGTTCAACGTCGGTGCTCCGGTCGGGGTCGTTCGGCTGGTGCACAGCCATAAGCGGTTTCGGCGGGTGAAGAAACCCACGGCGACGCATCGCCCGCCCGACCATGGTTTAGGTCAGGGTTTCTGACGCTTTATCAGGGCTTTTGCCCACGATTTGGCGTTGCGAAACAGTGGCGAGGTCGTTTACAAGACTATCCGTTCGGTCCGTCGGACTCTTGCGTCAACCTAACGCTCTTTTAGCGGTTGTCGCCGACGATAGGACCCTGAAGGTGTCGGGAATGACGATTGGCAGCGGCAGCATTGGAACGGAAGGAACGGCGATCACCGCCGCGTCCGAGATTCCGGCTGTGCTGATTCCGACCGCCGCCGCTTTCGAAGCGCTCGAGACCCTCGCGCTTGGCGGGCTGCTGCTTCTTAGCCGCCCCTGAGGGCCGTCTGGGCATTTGCGCCTGGGCACTCAGGGGATCGCAGGACAGCCAGACCCTCACGCGCCGGTGCGGCGCCCCGACCAAAGGACATTCTTCATGACCACGACCACCCAGTCCGAGCAGGACCGCGTTATCATTTTCGACACCACCTTGCGCGACGGCGAGCAGTGCCCCGGCGCTACCATGACGTTCGAGGAGAAGCTGAACGTCGCCCGGATGCTCGACGACATGGGCGTCGACGTGATCGAGGCCGGCTACCCGTTCGCCTCCGATGGTGACTTCGAGGCGGTGCATGAAATCGCCAAGCGCTCGAAGAACTCGGTGATCTGCGGCTTGTCGCGTGCGGCCCACAAGGACATCGACCGCTGCGCCGAGGCGATCAAGCCGGCCGAGCGCGGCCGTATTCACACCTTCCTGTCCACCTCGCCGGTGCACATGAAGTACAAGCTGCAGATGGAGGCCGCGCAGGTCTACGAGATGGTGATCTCGTCGGTGACCCGCGCCCGCAACCACACCGACGACGTCGAATGGTCGGCGGAAGACGCCACCCGCACCGAGTTCGACTTCCTGTGCCGCTGCATCGAGGCGGCGATCAAGGCCGGCGCCACCACCATCAACTTGCCGGACACCGTCGGCTACGCGGTGCCGGAGGAATATCGCGAGCTGTTCCGCAAGGTGCGTGAGACGGTGCCGAATTCCGACAAGGCGCGGTTCTCGGTCCACTGCCATAACGACCTGGGCATGGCGGTCGCCAATTCGATGGCCGGCGTCGCCGGCGGCGCCCGCCAGATCGAATGCACCATCAACGGCATCGGCGAGCGCGCCGGTAACGCCGCGTTGGAAGAGGTGGTGATGGCGATGCGCGTGCGGCAGGACAAGTTGCCGTACTGGAACCGGATCGAGTCGACGATGCTGACTCACGCCTCCAAGACCGTATCGGCAGCGACCTCGTTCCCGGTGCAGTACAACAAGGCGATCGTCGGCCGGAACGCGTTCGCGCACGAGAGCGGCATCCACCAAGACGGCATGATCAAGAACGCCCAGACCTACGAGATCATGACGCCTGAAACGGTGGGCGTGAAGGGCACCTCGCTGGTGATGGGCAAGCACTCCGGCCGCGCCGGCTTGATCCACAAGCTGGAAGAGTTGGGCTACAAGCTGTCCCGCAACCAGATCGAGGACGTGTTCGTTCGGTTCAAGGCGTTGGCCGACCGCAAGAAGGACGTCTACGACGAGGACATCGAGGCCTTGGTTGACGAGCAGCTGCTGCACGGTCAGGACCAGATCAAGCTGATGTCGCTGACGGTGATCGCCGGCACCCATGGTCCGCAGCGAGCCACCATGAAGCTGGACGTCGACGGCCAGATCCGGATTGAGGAAGCCGAAGGCAACGGCCCGGTGGACGCGGTGTTCAACTGCATCAAGGCGCTGGTGCCGCACGATGCCAAGTTGGAACTGTATCAGGTGCATGCCGTCACCGAGGGCACCGACGCGCAGGCGGAAGTGTCGGTTCGGCTGAGCCATGAAGGCCGCTCCATGACCGCGCGTGCAGCCGATCCCGACACCTTGGTGGCCTCAGCGAAGTCTTACCTGGGCGCGCTCAACAAGATCGTCGCCAAACGTCAGCGCAGCGTGCGCGAAGACGCGCCGACGGTGGCGGTCGCTGGCTGATGCGTGAATAAGTCGCACAACCGCGGCTGACAGCTACAACTTCTGGAACGGTTCGAAAGGGCGATGCCGCTGTGCATCGCCCTTTTTCCGCGTTGCAGCAGTTGTTGACGGCGACCCTGCGAAGGGGCAATAGCCTTTCGTAGTGCTTCTCTGTATTGGTGCGGCTGGTAATCGAACGGGGCGGGGACGCGGGTGCGTTCCTCATAAGGAATCGGGAGAAAACATGCGTAAATCCATTCTAGCACTCGCATCGATCGCCGTGCTCGGGCTCGTCGGCCCGGCCGCCGCGCAGTCGCCGATCGTCATCAAGTTCAGCCATGTGGTGGCGCCCAACACGCCGAAGGGCATGGCCGCCGATAAGTTCAAAGAGCTCGCCGAGAAGTACACCGACGGCAAGGTCAAGGTCGAAGTCTATCCGAACTCGCAGCTGTTCAAGGACAAGGAAGAGCTCGACGCGCTGAAGCTCGGCGCTGTGCAGATGCTCGCGCCCTCGATCTCCAAGTTCGGCCCGGCCGGCGTCAAGGAATTCGAAGTCTTCGATCTGCCCTACATCCTGCCGGACATCGCCGCGCTGCGGAAGGTGACCAACGGCCCGGTCGGCGCCAAGCTGTTCAAGCTGCTCGACTCCAAGGGCATCACCGGTCTTGCTTACTGGGACAACGGCTTCAAGATTATGAGCGCGAACAAGAAGCTGATCGCGCCGGAAGACTACAAGGGCCTGAAGTTCCGGATTCAGTCGTCGAAGGTGCTCGACGCTCAGTTCCGCGCGCTCGGCGCGATCCCGCAGGTGCTGGCGTTCTCCGAAGTGTATCAGGCGCTGCAGACCGGCGTCGTCGACGGCCAGGAGAACACGCCGTCGAACATGTACACCCAGAAGATGCACGAAGTGCAGAAGTACACCACCGTCACCAACCACGGCTACATCGGCTACGCGGTGATCGTGAACAAGCAGTTCTGGGATGGCATCCCGGCCGACGTCCGTGCGCAGCTCGACAAGGCGATGAAGGAAGCCACCGAGTTCGGCAACAGCCAGTCGCAGAAGGAAAACGAGGAAGCTCTCGAGGAGATGAAGAAGTCGGGTAAGACCGAGATCATCACCCTGACGCCGGAGCAGAACCTCGCGATGCGCAAGGCGATGGCGCCGGTGTACGACGACGTCGGCGGCCGCGTCGGCAAGGCTCTGATCGAAGAGTTCATCAAGGAAAGCGGCGGCGGTCCGACTAAGTAACATTTGCGAACGGGCGCCCGCGTTTCGACGCGGGCGCCCTCTGCTTTTGCCGGACCGCAGGGGCTGCGGGACTGGAATCAAGCGACGGCCGTCTTCTCGTCCTCACTGCAGCGACCGGCCGATCCACAGGGGGAATCTATGGTCCTGCGCATCCTGGACAGGCTCGAGGAAATTCTGATTGCCACGATGATCGGCGGCGCCACGCTGCTGATCTTCATCGCGGTGATGCACCGCTATCTGGTCGGCATCCCAATCCTCTATCCGATCCTGTTTCCGATCGACCTGTCGTGGGCGCAGGAGCTGTGCATCTACATGTTCGTGTGGATGGCGAAGTTCGGTGCCGCCTACGGCGTGCGCACCGGCATCCATGTCGGCGTCGACGTGCTGGTCAACGTGATGCGTCCGAACCTGCGCAAGGCGACCATCCTGTTCGGTCTGTTCTGCGGCGCGTTCTTCACCTTCATCATCGGCTCGATGGGCGCCAAATTCGTCTACGGCCTGATCGATACCAACCAGACCTCGCCGGATCTCGAGATCCCGAGCTGGATCGTTTATCTCTGCATTCCGCTTGGTTCCTATCTGATGTGCTTCCGCTTCCTCCAGGTCGCCTATCACTTCTGGCGCCATGATCATCTGCCGCATCACGACCACGGTCAGGTCGAGGGCATCGACGAACCACATATGCCCGGGTCCGCGGCCGCAGCGGCGGAGGCGGTACGATGAACACCGCAATCATCTTCGGGCTGCTGATCGCCCTGATGCTGACCGGCATGCCGATCTCGATCGCGCTCGGTCTGACCGTGCTGTCGTTCGTCGTGCTGATGACCAACGTGCCGATGGAAGCGGTGTCGTTGAAGCTGTTCACCGGCATCGAGAACTTCGAGATCATGGCGATCCCGTTCTTCATCCTGGCCGGCAACTTCCTGACCCACGGCGGCGTCGCCCGCCGCATGATCAATTTCGCCACCACGATGGTCGGCCACTGGTACGGCGGCCTCGGTCTGGCCGGCGTGATGGCCTGCGCGCTGTTCGCCGCCGTTTCGGGTTCCTCACCCGCGACCGTGATCGCGATCGGCTCGATCATGCTGCCGGCGATGGTGAAGCAGGGCTTCCCGAAGCGGTTCGGCGCCGGCGTCATCACCACCTCGGGCGCCCTCGGCATCCTGATCCCGCCGTCCATCGTGATGGTGGTGTATGCGGTGGCGACCGGCGGTTCGATCGCGCTCGATCCGGACGGCAATCGCGTGTCGTCGGCCTCGGTCGGCCAGCTGTTCATGGCCGGCGTCATTCCCGGCATTATGCTGGCCTCGCTGCTCGGCCTCACCACTTTCTATCGCGCTTGGAAGCACGACTATCCGCGGCTGCCGAA
>NZ_QTKI01000225.1:0-7740 GCF_010820945.1 Rhodopseudomonas sp. BR0C11 | reverse complement strand
AAACTCGGCCTGTGCCTGCTGTGCCTCGGCCAGCTTGGCGTCGCGGCTCTTCAGCACGTCCTGCAGCTCGGCAAGCTGCCGCGCCTTGTCGGCCAGATCGTTTTCCGCGAGACGCTTCGCCTTGGCGGCTTCCTCCGCGGCGATCCGCGCCCGCGCCGCCGTCACCTGGTCGGCGACCTGCTGTGCCACTGCCGCCTTGGCCTTCTCGACCTCCGCCTGCTGCGCCCGCAGCGCCTGCTCGCGCCCGGCGATGTCCTGATCCTTCTGCTTGATCAGCCGCTCGTATTTGGCCTGCGTGTCCTTCAAAAGGGGCGCTGCCAGCGACTCGGTCAGCGGCACCGATGAGGCGCAGTTCGGGCAGGTGATGGTCAGATCGGTCATGGGATTCGCGAATCTCGTGGCTCGGGGAGCGATGCGGCGGAGTCTAGCCGAGGTTCATGGAATGTTCACGGAGAAAGAGCGCGGAACTCACCGGTGAGCCGTCGGCTCGGTTGGGCGACCTCGCGGGCTATTTCGCGCCGTCGGCGGCCGCGTGTTCGGGAAAACGCGTCGCCAGCACCGTCTTGAGGAATTGGTAGTGGCCCATGCTGGTTTCCAGTTCGCGCAGCCGGCGTTCGCCATTGGCGATTTCGGTGCTGAACTGGTTCTGCAGTGCGGTGTCCTCGGGGGCGCGGTCGATATATTCGTCGGTCTCGGTGCCTACGGTGATCGCCGCCCGCGCCAGCACGTCGTGGAGCCGCTCGCTCAGTCCGGCATGTTCGGCCTGCGCTGCCAGCAGCGCCGCTTCAATCGCGCCGACGATCGACCCGACCCGCGCCGCATCGGTCTCCGCGTCCCGCGCCGCGTTGCGGGCCCGAAACTGGTTGGCGGTTTTGGCGCGTGAAAACAGCTGAAACATCTCGGCAATCCACCAGCGGCAAAGCCGTATGAAATTCTACTCACGGGCGAATTTCAATCGGAATGCGCATCGGCATATTCGCCCCGCAGTGTCCCCGCCATCGCCAACGCCGATGCAAGCCCGCGAAAGCGAGCGCGCCAAGTGTTCAAGATGTTTGGGGAGTGACCGAGCCTGAGACGGCTGCCTACAAAACGCTGGTGCTGCCGGACAGGATTGAACTGTCGACCTCTCCCTTACCAAGGGAGTGCTCTACCACTGAGCTACGGCAGCATCGACCGGGCGGGGAATCAGCCAGTGGGGCTCCCGCGCGGCGCGGCCGTTCCTTGCCACAGGGCATCCGCCGGCGCAAGCGGATCGCGCCGGATGCCGGGGAAAAACCGGCCATAAGGTTCGCGAATTGGTCGCAGCATCCGAGCCGCTCGCCGGCTGGCGGGTTCTAGCCCTCGCCAACCAGGGTCAGCGGACCGGATCGCCGCGCTTGATCTGCACGAGCTGGGGTCCGATGCGGCGGCCGATTTCCTCGCCAAGCGCCGACAGCGCCCGCAACGGGCGGATCACGACCTCGAACTCGGCGATTTCGCCGTCGTCGTTGAAGTGCATCAGGTCGATGCCCTTGAGATCCCAGCTGTCGATCGCGGCGCTGAATTCCAGTGCGACCTCCTGTGAACCGCCAACGTAGGTGCGATGGTAGCGAAACCCTTGAAAAATGCTGGAGACGGTGCACAAAACCAGCAGGCAGGCGGCGCGGCCAACGATCGGCGACCGCACCACCGGGGAATGCAGCACGACCGTTTCGGCGAGCAGCGGCCGCATCCGGTCGCAGTCCCGGCTGACGAACACGTCGTGCCAGACCGCCAGCGTGCGCTGCGCAGCCGGGGCGATCCCCGAAACCTCGATTGTCATGGCTGTCTCACTCGCGGCAACATGCCGAAACCATTATGTCGAACAATGGAACCGAGAGTTCAGCAGTATTCACCATGGCCGATATGCAGAATTCGCCCCCGCGAGGTTCCAGTCGCGAGCAGCGGCTGGCCGAGGCGCTGCGCGCCAATCTGAAACGCCGCAAAGCGCAGGCCCGCGGCCGTGCCGAGCCGGAGCCCCCGCGCCCTGTCGCGATCGTGCAAGACACGCCGGATACCGGCGGTCATGATACCGCCAGCCAGCGCGGTAATGCTGGCGGCGACTGACAACCGGCGCGACCAAGCGAAGAGGCACAGGCATGGCGGATTCGAGTTCTGAGAACGACCGGCCGGATGCCTCTCAGGTCAGGCCGGTCGATCGCCACGATCAGACCTTTCCGGAGCTGACGCCGGCCGAGATCGATCGCATCCGGCGGTTCGGCGAGGTGCGGCGCTATGCCGACGGCGCGCGCCTGTTCGAGACCGGCCAGCCCGGTCCGGGGATGTTCGTGGTGCTGTCCGGCCATGTCGCGGTCAGCCAGCGCGACGGCCTCGGCCACATCACCCCGGTGGCCGAGCAGGGGCCCGGGCAGTTCCTCGCCGAGATCGGCCAGTTGTCCGGCCGCGTCGCGCTGGTCGACGGCATCGCCGAGGGCGAGGTCGAATGCCTGCTGATTCCGCCGGACCGGCTGCGCGGTCTTCTTGTCGCCGAGGCCGATCTCGGCGAGCGGATCATGCGGGCGCTGATCCTGCGCCGGGTTAATCTGATCCAAGGCGGCGTCGGCGGCCCGGTGCTGATCGGCTCGGCCAATGCGTCGGATGCGGTGCGGCTGATGGGCTTCCTCACCCGCAATGGCTGGCCGCATCATCTGCTCGATCCTGCCACCGATCACGACGCCGCCGAACTGGTGGCCCGCTATTCGCCCACTCCGCGCGATCTTCCGCTGGTTGTGACCCCGGACGGCACCGTGCTGCGCAACCCCAGCGAGTCCGAGCTGGCGCGGGCGATGGGAATGAACGGCCACATCGACCGCTCCAAGCTGTACGACGTTGCGATCGTCGGCTCGGGGCCGGCGGGGCTGTCGACCGCGGTGTACGCCGCTTCCGAGGGGCTGGCGGTCGCGGTGTGCGATCAGCGCGCGTTCGGGGGCCAGGCCGGCGCCAGCGCGCGGATCGAGAACTATCTCGGTTTCCCGACCGGAATCTCCGGCATGGCGCTGACCGCGCGCGCATACAATCAGGCGCAGAAATTCGGCGCCGATATCATGATCCCGACCGAGGTGAAGTCGCTGGTCTGTGGTTGCAACGACGGCACCTTCAAGCTGGCGCTCGACGACGGCGGCGAGCTGCGGGCCCGCGCCATCGTGGTCGCCAGCGGTGCGCGCTATCGCCGGCCGCAAATCGAGCGGCTGCCCGAGTTCGAAGGCCGCGGCGTGTACTACTGGGCCTCGCCGATCGAGGCGCGGCTGTGCAAGCAGCAGGACGTGATCCTGGTCGGCGGCGGCAATTCGGCCGGGCAGGCCGCGGTCTTTCTGTCGGGCCATGCCGCGCGCGTGCACATGGTGGTTCGCGGCGGCGGGCTTGCGGCCAGCATGTCGCGCTATCTGATCGAGCGGATCGAATCGACGCCGAACATCGAGCTGGTGTTCAACACCGAAGTGGTGGCGCTGGATGGTTCGCCCGAAACCGGCCTGAGGCAGGCGACACTGCGCAGCCGGCTCTCCGGCGAGGACCGCACCATGGCGGTGAGCAATCTGTTCCTGTTCGTCGGGGCCGATCCGGCGACCGGCTGGCTCGACGGCTGCGGCGTCACGCTGGATCGCGCCGGCTTCGTTGTCACCGGCGCGCCCTCGGCGGATGAAGGCCAGCGGCCAGCGCAGGCGCTGGAGACCTCGGTGCCCGGCGTGTTCGCGGTCGGCGACGTCCGGTCCGGCTCAGTGAAGCGGGTGGGCGGCGCGATCGGCGAGGGCGCCCAGGTGGTCGCCGCGCTGCACAGCTATCTGGCCGGTTGATTCCCAACGAAAAGAGCCCCGGCCGAAGCCAGGGCTCTGAAGTAATCCGATCCGCCTGAGCGGTTAGCGGCCGGCGTTGCCGCTGATCGTGCCGTTGTTGTTGCCGCGCGGGCCGGTGTCGCCCTGGGTCGAAGACGGGGTGGGATGATTGGCACCGTTGATGCCCTTGCCGCCCATGCCGGTGGTGGCGCCGGGGGCCATTGTGCCGGTGTGCGGGGCGCCGTTGCCGACGTTCTGCGAGCCCATCGCGTTGCCGCGGGAATCGGTCTGGCTCTGCGCAGCCGCGGCCATCGTGGTCGCCAGCAGCGCGGCAGCGGCAACACCAGTCAATCGAGTCAGTCGGGATGTCATAGAACCTCCATCGGGTGAATGGTGCGATCGCACCGACTGGCTCACCAACCGCAGCCTAGCGTCGTCGTTCCGGCGCGCACGACGGAATGCGGTCACATCGGCAAAACTCGTGGTATCAAAACGTGATGCGGGGCGGCGGCCGAAGCTTGCGCTGCTATCACGGTGCTGCGAACCATTCGCCGGACAGGAACGACAAAGCCGAAGCTCGGTTGGTGCGGCAGATCACGGAGGATCAAGGAATGCTATCGAAATTGAAGAGTGGCGCGTCGCCGCGCACAGCCGCCCTCGCGTTCGCCGCCGTTTTGGCCGGAACGGGTCTGTTCTCGGCGGCGACCCCGGCTGAAGCGCGCAACTATCCATACTGCCTGACCTCGCCCGGCTACGGCTATCCGGGCGACTGCAATTACGCTTCATATGGGCAGTGCCGGGCCGCTGCCTCCGGCCGGCTGGCCGATTGCATCGTCAACCCGCGGGCTGCGTTCCGCGAGCCGCGCCACCGCGACTACCGGACCTACGGCCAGCGCTGGTAAGGCGGATTTCGGCCCCACGTCGACAAAGCCGGCAGGCCATCCAGGGCCTGCCGCGACCGCCCCGCCCTTGAAATCGCCTCAAATTCCACGCTTTTGCCACGGGCGGCGCTCCTGCCGTATAATTCCACAGCAAATCAGCGGGAATCGGCATGGATCGGATCAAGATCATCGGCGGCAACGAGTTGCGGGGCACTATCCCGATTTCGGGGGCCAAGAACGCAGCGCTGCCCCTGATGATCGCGGCCCTGCTCACCGACGAGACCCTGATTCTCGACAATGTGCCGCGCCTCGCCGACGTCGCGCTGCTGCAGCGGATCCTCGGCAACCACGGGCTCGACATCATGGCGGCGGGCAAGCGCCCAGGCGATCATGAATATCAGGGCCAGACCCTGCACATCTCCGCCAAGACCATCGTCGACACCACCGCGCCCTATGATCTGGTGTCGAAGATGCGCGCCAGCTTCTGGGTGATCGCGCCGCTGGTGGCGCGGATGCATGAAGCAAAGGTGTCGCTGCCGGGCGGCTGTGCGATCGGCACCCGGCCGGTCGACCTGTTGATCATGGCGCTGGAAAAGCTCGGCGCCGAGATCACGATCGACGGCGGCTACGTCATCGCCAAGGCGCCGGGCGGCCTCAAAGGCGCGACCATCACGTTCCCCAAGGTCACCGTCAGCGGCACCCATGTGGCGGTGATGGCGGCGGCGCTCGCCAAGGGCACCACCAT
The DNA here is from genome assembly GCF_010820945.1 of Rhodopseudomonas sp. BR0C11. Classification (NCBI taxonomy): domain Bacteria; kingdom Pseudomonadati; phylum Pseudomonadota; class Alphaproteobacteria; order Hyphomicrobiales; family Nitrobacteraceae; genus Rhodopseudomonas; species Rhodopseudomonas sp. BR0C11. The sequence goes on along the minus strand of NZ_QTKI01000225.1, from coordinate 2,326 downwards.
CATCGACAACGCTGCCTGCGAGCCGGAGATCGTCGACGTCGCCGACTGCCTCAACAAGATGGGCGCCAAGATCACCGGCGCCGGCACGCCGCGCATCACCATCGAGGGCGTCGCCAAGCTGCACGGCGCACGTCACACCGTACTGCCGGACCGGATCGAGACCGGCACCTATGCGATGGCGGTGGCGATGGCCGGCGGCGAGGTCCAGCTTTCCGGTGCCCGTCCCGAGCTGCTGCAGGCGGCGCTCGATGTGCTGAGCCAGGCCGGCGCCACCATCACGGTCAACAACGACGGCATCAAGGTTTCGCGTAACGGCGCCGGCATCAGCCCGGTGACCGTCACCACCGCGCCGTTCCCGGGCTTCCCGACCGATCTGCAGGCGCAGCTGATGGCGCTGATGACCCGCGCCAAGGGCGCGTCGCACATCACCGAGACGATCTTCGAAAACCGCTTCATGCACGTCCAGGAGCTGGCGCGGTTCGGCGCCAAGATCTCGCTCGACGGCGAGACCGCGACCATCGACGGCGTCGAACGGCTGCGCGGCGCGCCGGTGATGGCGACCGACCTGCGTGCCTCGGTGTCGCTGGTGATCGCGGCGCTCGCCGCCGAAGGCGAGACCATGGTCAACCGCATCTATCATCTCGACCGCGGTTTCGAACGGCTCGAAGAGAAGCTGTCGGCCTGCGGCGCCAATATCGAGCGCATCAGCGGCTGATGCCGCGAAGGGGCCGGCCGTGGGCGATCTCAAGCTGCTTGCCTTCGATCCTGACGATCTCGCGGTGATCTCCGCGCATGTGCAGGACGCCCGGGTCGAGATCGGCGACATCGTCTGGCGCCAGGCCGAGAAGCGCCTGGTGATCGGCCTGCACCGGCTCGATTGGGAGCAGACGCTGTCGGGTGAACCGGTCCCCGGCCGCCTGATCGCGGCGCTGCGGTTCGAGCGCGTGCTGGCCTGCAAGTCGCGCGCGATCGATATGAGCTCCAAGGACGAGGCGCTCGAATTGATCGGCCTCGAATTCTACACCGCGCCGGAGCCGCCCGGCGGCAGCGTGGTGCTGATGTTCTCCCGCGGCGGCATGCTGCGCCTCGACGTCGAATGCCTCGAATGCGCCCTGACCGATCTCGGTCCGGACGCGCTCGGCGTCGGCGATGGCGAGGCTCCGCCGGAAAACCTCGGTGGACTCGGCTGAGTGCGCTGCAGGGTCGCTCCGCGGTGTCCGCCAAACCCCGCAGGTTATGAGGGTTGACGGCGGTAAGGCGCCGCGCCATTGAGCAGAGGCCGCCCCGCCGCAGCCGCCTGCCGGATCAATCGACATGCCCCTTCGTCTCGATAACGCCAGTCCCGATTTCGCTTCCAAATTCAAAGCCTTCCTGGCGATGAAGCGGGAGGTCGCGGCGGATATCGAGGCCGCCACCCGCGCCATCGTCGACGATGTGGCGCATCGCGGCGACGCAGCCCTGCTCGAGGCGACCGAGAAGTTCGACCGGCTGACGCTGGATGCCGCCGGCATGCGGATCAGCGAGGACGAGGTCGAAGCCGCCGTGAAGGCGTGCGATTCCGAGACTGTCGACGCGCTGAAGCTGGCGCGCGACCGCATCGAGTTCTTTCATCGCCGGCAATTGCCGAAGGATGACCGCTTCACCGATCCGCTCGGCGTCGAACTCGGCTGGCGCTGGAGCCCGATCGAGGCGGTTGGCCTGTACGTGCCCGGCGGCACCGCGGCGTATCCGTCGTCGGTACTGATGAATGCGATTCCGGCGAAGGTCGCCGGGGTGGAGCGTGTGGTGATGGTGGTGCCGTCGCCCGGCGGCACGCTCAATCCGCTGGTGCTGGCTGCGGCCAAGCTCGGCGGTGCGACCGAGATCTACCGCATCGGCGGCGCGCAGGCGGTGGCTGCGCTGGCCTATGGCACCGCGACGATTCAGCCGGTCGCCAAGATCGTCGGTCCCGGCAACGCCTATGTCGCCGCTGCCAAGCGCCTGGTATTCGGCCGCGTCGGCATCGACATGATCGCCGGCCCGTCGGAAGTCGTCGTCGTCGCCGACAAGACCGCCAATCCGGATTGGATCGCGGCCGATCTGCTGGCGCAGGCCGAGCACGACACCAATGCGCAATCGATTCTGATTACTGATAGCGCCGTGCTCGCCGCCGACGTCGAACGTGCGGTCGCGGCGCAGCTCAACACGCTGTCGCGGGTCAAGATCGCGCGCGCCTCGTGGGACGAGTTCGGCGCCATCATCAAGGTCGCCAAGCTCGACGACGCGATCCCGCTCGCCAACGCGATCGCGGCCGAGCATCTCGAGATCATGACCGCCGATCCGGAAG
>NZ_QTKI01000224.1:0-7742 GCF_010820945.1 Rhodopseudomonas sp. BR0C11 | reverse complement strand
GAACAAGCGGCGCTGGCAGAACTTCAAGGCCAACCGCCGCGGCTACTGGTCGTTCTGGATCTTCCTGGTGCTGTTTGGCATCTCGCTGTTTGCCGAGTTCATCGCCAACGACCGGCCGCTGCTGATCAAGCTCGACGGCCATTATTATTTCCCGGCGGTCGTAACCTATTCCGAGACCACCTTCGGCGGCGACTTCGAAACGGCGGCGGATTATCGAGATCCGTTTCTGCAGAAGCTGATCGCCGACAAGGGCGGCACAGTGATCTGGGCGCCGATCCGCTATTCCTACGGCACCCACAATCTCGACCTGCCGACGCCGGCGCCGTCGAAGCCGACTTGGCTGCTGACCGAACAGGAATGCGCCGCGGTGGTCGCCAAGAAGGGCGTCAAGAGCTGCCGCGATCTCGAATACAACTGGCTCGGCACTGACGATCAGGGCCGCGACGTGGTCGCCCGGCTGATCTACGGCTTCCGGATCTCGATTCTGTTCGGCCTCAGCCTGACGATCATCTCGTCGATCATCGGCGTCGCGGCCGGCGGCATCCAGGGCTATTTCGGCGGTTGGGTCGATCTCACCTTCCAGCGGCTGATCGAAGTCTGGACCGCGATCCCGTCGCTATACCTTCTGCTGATCCTGTCGTCGGTGCTGGTGCCGGGTTTCTTCGTGCTGCTCGGCATCCTGTTGCTGTTTAGCTGGGTGTCGCTGGTCGGCCTGGTGCGGGCCGAGTTTCTGCGCGGCAGAAACTTCGAGTACATCACCGCCGCCCGGGCGCTCGGTGTCTCCAACGCCAAGATCATGGTCCGTCACCTGCTGCCGAATGCGATGGTGGCGACCATGACGTTCCTGCCGTTCATCGTGTCATCCTCGGTGATGACCTTGACGGCGCTGGACTTCCTCGGCTTCGGCTTGCCGCCTGGCTCGCCGTCGCTGGGCGAATTGCTGGCGCAGGGCAAGGCCAACGTTCAGGCCCCATGGCTCGGCTTCACCGGGTTCTTCGCCGTCGCCATCATGCTGTCGCTGCTGATCTTCATCGGCGAGGCCGTCCGCGATGCCTTCGACCCGCGCAAGACGTTCAGGTGAGCTGCATGGACGCGATCAACCAGCCTCTGCTTGATGTCAGCGACCTGTCTGTCGCCTTCCATCAGCCCAGCGGGACGTCGACGGCCGTCGATCATGTGTCGTTCCGGATCAAGCGGGGCGAATGCGTTGCGCTGGTGGGCGAGTCCGGCTCGGGCAAGTCGGTCAGCGCGCTGTCGATCCTGAAGCTGCTGCCGTATCCGAGCGCGTCGCATCCGTCCGGCCAGATCCGGTTCAAGGGACGCGAACTGCTCGGGATGTCCGAGCGCGAGATCCGCGGCATTCGTGGCAACGAGATCTCGATCGTGTTTCAGGAGCCGATGACCTCGCTCAATCCGCTGCACACGATCGAGGCGCAGATCGGCGAGATCCTGCAATTGCACGGCGGCGTGCGCGGCGCCAAGGCGCGGGCGCGGATCATCGAGCTGCTGACGCAGGTCGGCATTCCCGAGCCGGAGACGCGTCTCGCCAGCTATCCGCATCAATTGTCCGGCGGGCAGCGGCAGCGCGTGATGATCGCGATGGCGCTCGCCAACGAGCCGGATCTGCTGATCGCCGACGAGCCGACCACGGCGCTCGATGTCACCGTGCAGGCGCAGATCCTGGCGTTGCTCGCCGACATTCGCGCGCGGCTCGGGATGAGCATGCTGTTCATCACCCACGATCTCGGAATCGTCCGTCGCATCGCCGACACGGTGTGCGTGATGCACACCGGCAAGATCGTCGAGCAGGGGCCGGTCGAACAGGTGTTTACCGACCCGCAGCATCCCTACACCAAGGCGCTGCTGGCGGCCGAGCCGAAGCCAGACCCGGCGCCGCCGTGTCCTGATGCGCCGGTGGTGATCTCGACCGACGATCTCAAAGTCTGGTTTCCGATCCGTCGCGGCCTGATGCGCAAGACGGTCGGGCACATCAAGGCGGTCGATGGCGTGACGCTGGCGATCCGTAAAGGTGAGACGCTCGGCGTGGTCGGCGAGTCCGGCTCGGGCAAGACCACGCTCGGATTGGCGATGCTGCGGCTGATCTCGTCCGACGGGCCGATCGTGTTTCTGGGCAACGACATCCAGGGCTTGAAGTTCAAGCAGATGCGGCCGTTCCGCCGCGATATGCAGATCGTGTTTCAGGACCCATTCGGCGCGCTTAGCCCGCGCATGTCGGTCGGCGATATCATCGCCGAGGGGCTCAGCGTGCATCAGCCGCAACTCGGCGATGCCGAGCGCGAAGCGCGGGTGATCAAGGCGCTGAAGGAGGTCGGCCTCGATCCGGCGACCCGCTTCCGCTATCCGCACGAGTTCTCCGGCGGTCAGCGGCAGCGGATTTCGATCGCGCGCGCGGTGGTGCTGGAGCCGAACTTCGTTGTGCTCGATGAGCCGACCAGCGCGCTCGACATGCTGTTTCAGGCGCAGATGGTCGATCTGCTACGCGAACTGCAGCGCAAGCGCGATCTGACCTACATGTTTATTTCGCACGATCTGCGCGTCGTGGCCTCGCTTGCCAGTCATCTGATCGTCATGAAACAAGGCAAAGTGGTCGAGGAAGGTCCCGCGGCCGAACTGTTCAAGTCTCCGAAGACCGACTATACGCGGGCGCTGTTCGCCGCCGCGTTCCGGCTCGAGACCGCGCCCGGCGGCGCTGCGGCCCAATAGGTGTTTGATGAGCGAGAGCGACCAAACTAATCAGCTCGCGGACCACGCGGCGGATGTCACCGTGTCGGCGCCTGAGCTGATCGGGCAGGGGTTCATGTCCTATCAGCGTTTCGAGGTGTCGATCCGGCGCGATGGCGAGCCGCCGCTGTTGCAGCGGCGGGACGTTCTGCGCGCCAGCCGCGTCGCGGCTGTAGTCCCGATCGATTTGGCGCGGGATTCGGTCGTCCTGATCCGGCAATTTCGACTTCCGGCGCATCTTGCCACCGGGCGCGGCGACATGGTCGAGATCGTCGCCGGCCGGGTTGATCCGCACGAGACCGATGCGGATGCGGCGCGGCGCGAATGCATCGAGGAGATCGGCGTCGCACCGACGCAGCTTGCCGAGCTTTATCGCGTCCTGCCGACCCCGGGCCTCACCGATGAACAGGTCATCTTCTTTGTCGGTCACGTCGATTCCAGCGCGGTGCTGCAACGCGCCGGATTGGCCGAAGAAGACGAGGACACCGAGCCGTTCGTCGTGACGATCGACGAGGCGCTGGCGGCTCTCAGCCGCGGCGCGTTCAACAACGCGCTGCTGGTGACCGCCTTGCAGTGGCTGGCGCTTAATCGGGCGCGACTGCGCGAGTGTTTCAGCCAAGCCGCTTGATCGCAGTCAGCGAGCTGCCGGCCGCTGCGATCCGCGCGATCGCCTCGTGGGTCGGTTCGATCGCCGTCGCCATGTGATAAGCGTTGGCGTGCACGATGCTGACGGCGTCGCGTGCGATCGCGACGTGGCCCTTCCAGAACAACAGATCCCCGCGCTTCAGCGCAGACTGCTGGTCGAGCGGCACAGCCGTACCGAGCGCGGCTTCCTGCATGTCGCTGTCGCGCGGCGCGGCGATCCCGCAGGCCGCCAGCGCGGTTTGCACCAGACCCGAACAGTCGATGCCGAGGCTGCTACGACCGCCCCACAGATACGGCGTGCCGACGAAGCGTTCGGCAACCGCGACGAAATCGGCTTCGACATCAGCGAGTGGCGCGACGTGCCGGCGCGGCACGTGCCAGCCTTCCTGCGTCACCGCGAAACTCGCATCCTCGCGCACGATCGCCAGCCGCGCGCCGAGCGGCAGCGTCTCCGCCGGCGGCAGTTTGATCGAAGGACCGTGGAACGCGAAAGTGCGTAGCGCCGTCACCTTGTGGGTCGGCTCAGCGGCCGGCCTATACAAAGCGAGATCCGGTAGCCAGCCGACATAGCCGTCGGTCATCAGCTGGCCCCAGGCCCAGCCTTCTTCGGTCCGGTCATAGACGGTGACGCGCTCGCCTTTCAGTGCCTCGGTCTCCAGCATCGCGCCGGAAAACGGCTCGCGCCGCACCGGTGCCACGCCGTAGCTGACTTCGAACACTTCACCTTCGACGAACCGCGCCGCGGTAACTTGGCCTTCGAGATGTTTAGCGGCGAGGTCGGGCCGCGCCGGCGTCAGCCTGCGATCAGCCATAGCGCTCGCTCAACAGCGCGAAGATCGCGCGCGCGGCTTGGCATTCGCCGCCTTCGGGACGACCAGGCTTGGCCTTCGGCGTCCAGCCGTAGATGTCGACGTGCAGCCAGCTCTTGGCGGCTTCGACGAAGCGCTGCAAGAACAGCGCGCAGGTGATCGAGCCAGCGAAGCCACCGGACGGCGCGTTGTTGATGTTCGCGACCTTGGAGTCGAGCCACGAGTCGTACGGGCCCCACAGCGGCATCCGCCACAGCGGATCGTTCTCCGCGCTGGCGTGGCGCGCGACATCGAGCGCCAGCGTCTCGTCGTTGGTGTAGTAGGGTGGCAGATCGGGACCGAGCGCGACGCGGGCTGCGCCGGTCAGCGTGCCAAGATCGATCAGCAGGTCCGGCGCTTCCTCGTCCGCATAAGCGAGCGCATCGGCCAGCACCAGCCGGCCTTCGGCATCGGTGTTGCCGATCTCGACGGTCGGCCCCTTGCGCGAGGGGAAGATGTCGAGTGGCCGCATCGCGTTGCCGGCGACGGAGTTCTCGACCGCAGGGATCAGCACGCGCAACCGCAGCTTCAACCCGGCGTCCATGATCATCGAAGCCAGCGCCAGGACGTTGGCGGCGCCGCCCATGTCCTTCTTCATGATCAGCATCGCACTCGACGGCTTCAGATCGAGGCCGCCGGTGTCGAAGCACACGCCCTTGCCGACCAACGTGACCTTCGGATGGGACGGATCACCCCAGGTCAGATCGATCAGCCGCGGCGCGCGGGTCGAGGCCATGCCGACCGCGCGGATCAACGGGAAGTTCTGGGTGGCGAGCTCGTCACCGACGATGACGCTGATGCTCGCGCCGAAGCGCGTCGCCAGTGCGTCCGCAGCGTCGGCGAGTTCAGCCGGCCCCATGTCGTTCGACGGCGTGTTGATGAGGTCGCGCGCCAGCGCCGCGGCGTCTGCGGCGCGGCTGATCGCGGCGGCATCGACACCCTCGGGAGGAACCAGACGCACGGCCGGCGGCTCGGCCTTGCGATAGCGGCCAAACTTATAGGCGCCGAGCGCGAAGGCGAGAGCGGCAAGCCGCACATCGTGAGGCGCGTTGGCGAAACGATACACGCCGGCGGGCAGCAGCCCGGGCAGGGCGCCGGGGCGGAAGCGGTCTTGGCTTTGCGCGTCCGGCTCATCGAGGCCGAACAGCACGTGTCCAATCTCGCCGTCCGCCGTCGGCAGCGCCAGATACTGACCCGGCTTGCCGCTATAGCCGCTTGCCGTTGCAAAGCGTTGAGCTGCTTCGGGCAGATCGGCCCGCATCGCATCCCAGCTCGATTTGGTGACGAACAGAATTGGCGTTGCGGACGGAGTGGGCTCGGTTTGGAAAATCGGATGCATGCGTTGCGGCTCTTTCGAATCTTAAGGCGGCGCCGATGGCCGGAGGGATTAACCCAACATTAGGGTTAACGCTCTATTGCTGGGCCAGAATTCGTCGGCTTTGTGAGTATGGTGCCATGCGCGACCTGCCTTGTCTTGCCCGGTTTGCCGCATCTGCGGCGCTGACCGTCAGCCTGGCGGTGTCGCTCGCAGGTTGCAAGACCATCGGCCTGGCCGATGTCACCGGCTCGCTCGGCAGCCGCAACGAGGCCGCAGCCGATCCGAACCGCGCGGTCGAGATCGCCGGCGATCGCTACCGGTCACGCCCCAACGATCCCGACGCTGCAATTGCTTACGGCAACGCGCTGCGCGCGATCGGCCAGCGCGCCCAGGCCGTCGCGGTGCTGGAGAAGGCCTCGCTCGCGAATCCGAGCAACAAGGCAGTGCGGGCAGCATATGGCCGCGCACTCGCCGATAACGGCAATTTCCAGTTGGCGTTCGACACGCTGTCACGGGCGCACAGCCCCGACAATCCCGATTGGCGCATCCTGTCGGTCCAGGGCACCGTGCTCGACCAGATGGGACGCAACGAGGAAGCGCGGCGTTACTACGCCAGCGCGCTGCGGCTTGCACCGGACGAGCCCTCTGTGTTGTCGAACCTCGGCATGTCCTACGTGCTGACCAAAGAGCTGCCGAAAGCCGAAGACACGCTGCGGCGTGCCTACGCAAGCGGCCGGGCGGACTCGCGGGTGCGTCAGAACCTGGCGCTGGTGATCGGCCTTCAGGGCCGTTACGCCGAGGCCGAGTCGATCGTCCGTGCCGATCTGCCGCCGGACGAGGCCGCCGCCAACGTCGCCTATCTCAAGGAGATGGTGAGCGGCCATGATGCCGCCCGAGCGGCGGGCCGTGGCGTGCTAGCCTCCGGCCGCTAAGCTGATCCTTTAAGCGGTCGACCTTACTGCATCGCCGCGATGCGAATGCCGGTCGGGCCCAGGATCACCACGAACAGCACCGGCAGGAAGAACACGATCATCGGCACGGTGAGCTTGGGCGGCAGTGCTGCCGCCTTCTTCTCGGCCTCGTTCATGCGCATGTCGCGGTTTTCCTGCGCCATCACCCGCAGGCTCTGGCCGAGCGGCGTGCCGTATCGCTCCGACTGCTGCAGCGCCAGGCAGACCGACTTCACCCCGTCGAGGCCGGTGCGTAGCGCCAGATTCTCGTAGGCCTGCTTGCGGTCCTGCAGATAGGACAGCTCGGCGGTGGTTAGGGTGAATTCTTCGGCGAGCGGGATCGACTGCGATCCGATTTCGATCGAGACCCGACGGAACGCGGTTTCGATCGACATGCCGGACTCGATGCAGATCAGCAGCAGGTCGAGCGCGTCGGGAAACGCCCGCTTGATCGACAGTTGCCGTTTCTGGATCGCGTTTTTCAGAAACAGCATCGGCGCCTGCATGCCGAAGAAGATCGCGGCGAGGCACATACCGATCTTGACCGTCAGCGGCTGGTCGAAATTCGCGATGACAAACACGTACAGTGCTGAAGCTATACCGAACGCGATCGGCATCACCATACGGAAGAACAGGAAGGTCACGTAGGGTGCCTGGCCGCGGTAGCCGGCCATCACCAGCTTGTCGCGTGCGGATTCTTGCGCCAGCCATTTGGCGAGGTTGAAGTCTTCCACCACGCGCGCCACGAATTTCTTCGGCGCCTGGCGCAGTGACACCTTCTCGGCTTTGGCGAGACGATCGCGTTCGCGCTGACGCAGGCGCTCGCGTTCGCTGCCGACTGCCTTCATTCGCTTGGCAAGCGTCTCGCCTGCAAAGAACGGAATGATGAGGGTGTAGACCGTCGCGCTCGCCGCGATGGCCGCGAGCAGCGTCGCCATGAACCGCGCGTCGTGGAACTTCTCGATCAGAAAATCCAACATGGCCGCCCTCAGAAGTCGAAGTTGATCATCTTCTTCATCACGAAGATGCCCGCCGACATCCATAGCGCCGAAGCCGCGAGCAGGATGCGACCGGTCGGATGTGTCCACAGCAGCGAGATGTAGTCTGGGGTCGTCACATAGACCAGCAGCATCACGATGATCGGCAGCGAACCGATGATCGCGGCCGATGCCTTGGCTTCCATCGACATCGCCTGGATCTTCTCGGCCATCTTCTTGCGATCGCGCAGCACCTTGGACA
>NZ_QTKI01000223.1:0-7771 GCF_010820945.1 Rhodopseudomonas sp. BR0C11 | reverse complement strand
CGCGCATCGGGCAGCTGCTCGACATGACGCTGAAGGACCTCGAGCGCATCCTGTACTTCGAATACTACGTGGTGCTTGAGCCGGGCCTCACCGACCTCAAGGAGCGTCAGCTCCTGTCGGAGGAGGAGTACCTGCGCGCCCAGGATCAGTACGGTCAGGACAGCTTCACCGCCATGATCGGCGCGGAAGCGATCCGCGAACTGCTGAAGGGCCTGGAACTCGAAAAGATCGACGCGCAGCTGCGCGCCGAGATGGCCGAGACCGACTCCGACATCAAGCACAAAAAGCTCGCCAAGCGGCTGAAGATCGTCGAAGCGTTCCGCTATTCCGGCAACAAGCCGGAGTGGATGATCCTCACGGTCGTGCCGGTGATCCCGCCGGATCTGCGCCCGCTGGTGCCGCTCGACGGCGGCCGGTTCGCGACCTCGGACCTCAACGACCTGTATCGCCGCGTCATCAACCGTAACAACCGCTTGAAGCGGCTGATGGAGCTGCGCGCGCCGGACATCATCATCCGCAACGAAAAGCGCATGCTGCAGGAAGCTGTGGACGCGCTGTTCGACAACGGCCGCCGCGGCCGCGTCATCACCGGCGCCAACAAGCGTCCGCTGAAGTCGCTCGCCGACATGCTGAAGGGCAAGCAGGGCCGGTTCCGTCAGAACCTGCTCGGTAAGCGCGTCGACTATTCGGGCCGTTCGGTGATCGTGGTCGGTCCCGAGCTCAAGCTGCATCAGTGCGGCCTGCCGAAGAAGATGGCGCTCGAACTGTTCAAGCCGTTCATCTACTCGCGGCTCGACGCCAAGGGTCTTTCGACCACCGTCAAGCAGGCCAAGAAGCTGGTGGAGAAGGAGCGGCCGGAGGTTTGGGACATCCTCGATGAGGTGATCCGCGAACATCCGGTGCTGCTGAACCGCGCGCCGACGCTGCATCGTCTCGGCATTCAGGCATTCGAGCCGGTGCTGATCGAAGGCAAGGCGATCCAGCTGCATCCGCTGGTGTGCTCGGCCTTCAACGCCGACTTCGACGGCGACCAGATGGCCGTGCACGTTCCGCTGTCGCTCGAAGCGCAGCTGGAAGCGCGCGTGCTGATGATGTCGACCAACAACATCCTGCATCCGGCGAACGGCCAGCCGATCATTGTGCCGTCGCAGGACATCGTGCTCGGCCTGTACTACCTGTCGATCATGCGGGAAGGTCTGCCGGGCGAGGGCAAGGTGTTTGCCGACCTCGCCGAGCTCGAGCACGCGCTGTACTCGAAGGTCATCCACCTCCACACCAAGATCAAGTATCGTTGGCATTGGGTGAACGAGGAAGGCCAGAACACGGTCCGTCTGCTGGAGACCACCGCCGGCCGCATCCTGCTCGGTCAGGTGCTGCCGAAGTCGCCGAAGCTGCCGTTCGACGTCATCAACAAGCTGATGACCAAGCGCGAGATCTCCGGCGTCATCGACCAAGTCTATCGTCACTGCGGTCAGAAGGAGACGGTGATCTTCTGCGACCGGATCATGGCGCTCGGCTTCTTCAACGCGTTCAAGGCCGGCATCTCGTTCGGCAAGGACGACATGGTCGTGCCGGGCTCGAAGTGGAAGATCGTCGACTCGACCCGTACGCTGGCGAAGGACTTCGAGCAGCAGTACAACGACGGTCTCATCACCCACGGCGAGAAGTACAACAAGGTGGTCGACGCCTGGTCGAAGGCCACCGAAGAAATCGCCAAGGAGATGATGAAGGAGATCTCCGCGGTTCGGAAGGCGCCGGACGGCTCCGAACAGCAGGTCAACTCGATCTACATGATGGCCCACTCCGGTGCGCGTGGTTCGCCCGCGCAGATGCGTCAGCTCGCCGGTATGCGCGGCCTGATGGCCAAGCCGTCGGGTGAAATCATCGAGACGCCGATCATCTCGAACTTCAAGGAAGGTCTGTCGGTTCTCGAGTACTTCAACTCGACCCACGGCGCCCGTAAGGGTCTGGCCGACACCGCGCTGAAGACCGCGAACTCGGGTTACCTGACCCGCCGTCTGGTCGACGTGGCGCAGGACTGCATCATCACGCAGGCCGACTGCGGCACCTCGCTCGGCATCAAGATGCGGGCGATCGTCGACGCCGGCACCGTGGTCGCTTCGCTGGGCAGCCGTATCCTCGGCCGCACTGCGGGCGAGGACGTGCGCGACCCGGCCACCAACGAGATCATCGTCAAGCGCGGTGATCTGATGGAGGAGCGGGACGTCGAGGCGATCCACCAGGCCGGCGTTCAGGAAGTGAAGATCCGCTCGGCACTGACTTGCGAGCTGGTCAACGGCATCTGCGGCAAGTGCTACGGGCGCGATCTCGCCCGCGGTACCCCGGTCAACCACGGCGAAGCGGTCGGCGTGATCGCGGCGCAGTCGATCGGCGAGCCGGGCACGCAGCTGACGATGCGTACCTTCCACATCGGCGGTGCGGCGCAGATCAACGAGCAGTCGGTGATCGAGTCGAACTTCGAGGGCAAGATCGTCATCAAGAACCGCGCCATCGCCCGCAACGGCGAAGGCCACAATGTTGCGATGGTCCGCAACATGGTGATCGCGATCGTCGATCCGGACGGCTCCGAGCGTGCGACCCATCGCATCCAGTACGGCGCGCGCGTGCACGTCGACGAGGGCGATATGGTCAAGCGCGGCCAGCGTATCGCCGAGTGGGATCCGTACACCCGTCCGATCCTCACCGAGGTCGAGGGTACCATCGACTTCGAGGATCTGATCGAGGATCAGTCGATCTCCGAAACGCTCGACGAGTCGACCGGTATCGCCAAGCGTATCGTTATCGACTGGCGCTCGACCCGCGGTGGTGCGGATCTGCGTCCGGCGATCGTGATCAAGGGCAAGGACGGCAAGGTGCTGAAGCTGGCGCGCGGCGGTGACGCCCGCTACATGCTGTCGGTCGACGCCATTCTGTCGGTCGACGTCGGCGCCCAGGTCAAGCCCGGCGACATCCTCGCGCGTATCTCGACCGAGAGCGCCAAGACCCGTGACATCACCGGCGGTCTGCCGCGGGTGGCGGAACTGTTCGAGGCACGGCGGCCGAAGGATGCGGCGATCATCGCCGAGATCGCCGGCACTATCCGGTTCGGTCGCGACTACAAGAACAAGCGCCGGCTCTCGATCGAGCCGCTCGACAAGAACGAGGAAGCGCGCGAGTACCTGATCCCGAAGGGCAAGCACATCCACTTGCAGGACGGCGACGTCGTCGAAAAGGGCGACTTCATAGTCGAGGGCAATCCGGCACCGCACGACATCCTGGCGATCAAGGGCATCGAAGAACTCGCGGCCTATCTCGTCAACGAAATCCAGGAGGTCTATCGACTCCAGGGCGTGTTGATCAACGACAAGCACATCGAGGTGATCGTTCGCCAGATGCTGCAGAAGATCGAGATCACCGACCAGGGCGATACCGACATGATCTCGGGCGAGCAGGTCGACAAGATCGAGTTCAACGCGGTCAACGCCAAGGCGGTCGAAGAGGGCAAGAAGCCGGCAACCGGCAATCCTGTGCTGCTCGGCATCACCAAGGCGAGCTTGCAGACCCGCTCGTTCTTCTCGGCGGCGTCGTTCCAGGAGACCACCCGGGTGCTCACCGAAGCCGCGGTCAACGGCAAGGTGGATCCGCTGGAAGGCCTCAAGGAAAACGTCATCGTCGGCCGGCTGATCCCGGCGGGTACTGGCGCCTCGATGGCCAAGATCCGCGAAGTGGCGATGAAGCGCGACCGTCTGATCCTCGACGAGCGCGAGAAGCAGGCGGCGATCGTTCCGGCCGCTGCGCCGGAAGCCGAACCGCTGTCGCTGCCGCCGGCAGAGTAACGTTCGCTTCTGCCATTCAATCCTGGGAAGGGCCGGCCTTGTGCCGGCCTTTCTCATATCTGGGCCGCATTCCGGGCCTTTTGCCGCCACCTTACGGGTTGTTCATCTTCCCTTCAGGTGAAAGGCGCCTTGCTGTATGCCGAACGACGGGAATCCGGCACAGGGGCGCCGTTTCGCCGTCAAAACCAGCCCCAAGTCGCTGAAGTCACGCTGATTTTCTCGGAGAATCACGCCTCGACCGACGGCGCGGAGCAGAGACACGCTGCGTGGCGATCGATGCCGCGGGATGTTGAAAGAGCACCATGTTTGACCTTGCAATCGTAGGTGGCGGCCCGGGCGGTCTGATGAGCGCCTGGTATCTCAAACGAAAGCTCGGGGGCCTGTGCAAGGTCACCATCTTCGAGGCCTCCGATCGGCTCGGCGGCAAGATCGTCACCCAGAAATTCGAAACCGCGCCGGCGATGTACGAAGCGGGCGTCGCCGAGCTCTACGATTACTCGATGACCGGCCCGGATCCGCTGCGGGAGCTGGTTCAGCACTTCGGCCTGCAGACCATTCCGATGGATGCCGAGCAGGTGCAGCTCGACGGCGAGCTGCTCAACGACGTGCCGGGCATGCGCAAGAAGTACGGCGACAAGACCGCCGAGGCGATCGTCGCGTTCCGCAAGAAGTGCACCGAGCAGATGACGCCGACCCAGTATTACGAGGGCGTCGGCGCGCACGACAACGAACACCCCTGGGCCTGGACCAATTGCGAGCAGCTGCTCGACAAGGAGGTCGAGGACTCCACCGCCAAGCGCTTCTTCAAGGTGATGGCGAAGTCCGACATCGCCACCGAGAGCCACAACACCAACGGCCTCAACGCGCTCAAGAACTTCGTGATGGATATCGATGGCTATATCGGCCTGTATTCGATCCAGAACGGCAACGAGCAGCTGATCGAGTGCCTGCGCTCGGAGATCGATGCCGACATCCAGTTCAATCACCGCGTCCTCAAGGTCGGCAAGACCGAGAGCGGCCGCTATGAGCTGAACATGATGAACGGCAAGGGGCCGGAGACGCGCGACTTCGATCTCGTACTGATGTGCCTGCCGCACAACTGGCTCGCCACGCTGAGCTGGGGCAACGAGCAGCTGCGCAAGGCGATGGTCAAGCACGTCGCCTATTTCGATCGCCCGGCGCACTATCTGCGGATCTCGATGCTGTTCGATTCCCCGTTCTGGGGCGATAAGATCCCGGGCTCGTGGTTCATGTCGGAAGCGTTCGGCGGCTGCTGCGTTTACAACGAAGGCTCGCGCCACGACGTCGGCAAGTACGGCGTGCTCAACTTCCTGATCGCCGGCTCGGACGCGCTGGCGTTCTCCAACCTCACCGACAAGGAGCTGATCGAGCTGGCGCTGAAGTCGCTGCCGGCCGAGCTCGGCGACGTCCGCGGGCATTTCCTCGAAGGCAAGACCCATCGCTGGCTGTCGTCGGTGAACTGCATCCCCGGCGGCCTGCCGGTGCGCGACGTCATGACCAACCATCGCCCCGAGCCGAAGAACCATCCGGGCTTCGTCATCGTCGGCGACTATCTGTTCGACTCGACGCTGAACGGTCTGCTCGATTCCTCGGACGCCGCCACCGACATCATCGTCACCGAGACGATGAAGCTGCGCCGTGCCCGCGCCCAGGACGGCAAGCCGGTCTCCGACAAGATCGACCGCGACTATTTCGAGAACTATCGCAACCAGGGCCCGTATCGCGAGGTCTGGAGCCGGTTCACCGATCCGGACTATCTGATCCAGACCATCAAGACGGTGTGGGACAAGCCGGGCGGCTACAAGCTGCTGGTCGCCGGCTCCGCCAGCGGCGAGTTGGTCGGCGCGCTGCGCGAGCGCGGCATCGATGCTTACGGCGTCGAGAACAACCGCTACATCCACGGCAAGACGCCGGAAGCGCTGAAGCCCTACAACAAGCTCGGTTCGGTCGCCGAACTGCCGTTCGAAGACGAAGAGTTCGACTTCGTGTTCGAAACCAGCCTGTGCCACCTCGCCGAGAACCGCGTCGTCAAGGCGATCCGCGAGCTGCACCGCGTTGCGCGCACCGGCGTGATCTTCGGCTCGGTCACCAGCGACATGGATCCGGGCGTGATCGACCGCTACGACCTGCTGCGCGGAGTCAAGAAGCTCGGCACCTGGTGGGAATGGTCGGAGCTGTTCTTCAACAACGGCTTCGACCTGTCGGTGCATCGCAACGATTGCGGCGACGCGCTGTGGGAGCTGGCGGTGAAGGCGGGCAGGGGCCCGGGCCAGTGGTACAGCGACGCCGACAGCCTGCGCTATTCGTTCTTCGACAAGGTCGACGACGAGGGGGACGACGACTGAGCCAAGGTCGTCGCGGACGGCTCGCGTTCGCTTCAGCAGATCCGGCGCCGTGGCTTTGAACGAGTCACGGCGTCGCTTATTGTAGTCGTGCGGTTCGGCCACCTAGCGGTTTTCAATTCATGGCGCGTAAGCCCAATCCTCCCGTCACCCCGGACTCTCCGCCAGGCGACAAATCCGCCGCGCCGCCGCCGGCCGATGCCGCCGCCGGCAGTCCCGCGCCGGGCAGTGAAGGCACCGCCACCTCGGCGTCGCCGCTCGACGAGAAGTTCGCGCTGCCGGTCGGCGCCGCGGCGCCGGTGGTGCCGACCACCAAGCCTCCGGTGAAGCAACTGATCGCCGACAAGGTCCCAGCCGCTCCCGCGGCCGGCGCCAAAGCCGCCGCTGACGACGGCGACGAGGACGATGAGGACGACGACGACGAGGAGGATGACGACGACGACGATGAGGACGAGGAACTCGTCGTCTTCACCGCGCGCGAGGCCGCCGGCGCATTCGCGACGGTCGCCGGCTTCATCCGGCCGGTCGTGGCCAACTACAAGAAGATGCTGGCGTTCGTGGTGTTCGGCGTAGTCGTCGAAACGCTGTTCAACGTCATCATGCCGCTCAGCCTGAAGTTCCTGATCGACGACGCGCTCGGCGAGGAGGACTTCCACGAACTCTACAAGATCCTGTCGATCCTCGGCGTCGCCGGCGTCATCACCTCGATCATCGCGGTGTGGTACGAGCGCTGGGACGCCCGGCTATCCGCGGCGGTGATCTCCGACGTCCGCACCCGATTGTTCGAACACGTCCAGCGCCTGCCGGCTGGGTATTTCGCCCGCACCAAGCGCGGCGAGATCCTGTCGCGGTTCTCGATCGACATGGCGGCGTTCTCGCGGGTGGTGGAGATCCTCGCCAACACCGCGCTGCTGCCGTTCCTCGAATTGGTCGCCGGCGTCGTCCTGATGCTGTTCCTGAACTGGCAGCTCGCAGTGTTGGCGCTGTTGATCTTCCCGATCACGCTGATCGGGCCGCGCATCCTGACGCCGAAGGCGGTGCAGGCGAACTACGAGCAGAAGGTGCAGGAAGCCGGGCTGCTCGGCCTGGTGCAGGAGAACGTCGGCGCCCAGGCGGTCGTCAAGGCGTTCAGCCTGCAGCGCAAGATGTTCGGCTTCTTCTCGCTGCGCAATCAGGCGACACGGCAGAAGATGGCGCAGGCCACCTTCCTGACCTCGATGGTCGAACGCAGCGTCACCGTCGCGGTGCTGATGCTGCATTTGATGGTGCTGGCGCTCGGCGCCTATCTGGCGACCACCGGCCAGATCACCGTCGGCACCTTCGTCACCTTCGAGAGTGCGTTCTGGGAGGTGTCGTACAACATCGCCCATCTGATGCAGTTCATCCCGGTGTCGATCCAGGCGGCCGCCGCGGTGCGCCACATGCAGGAGCTGCTCGACGAGAAGACCCCGATCGCCGACAAGCCGGGCGCCGCCGAGATGCCGCGCATCGTCGACAACATCGCGTTCGAGCGGGTGTCGTTCGCCTATGAGGGCGCCGAGCAGCCGGTGATCGACAATCTCAGCCTCAAGC
>NZ_QTKI01000222.1:0-7773 GCF_010820945.1 Rhodopseudomonas sp. BR0C11 | reverse complement strand
CCCGACCTCGCCCCGCGCGCGGGGAGAGGTTAGAGACGGTGGTATCGCTCTAGTTACACCGCACGCTTCATGGCGTCGGCAAGATCGGTCTTCTCCCAGGAGAAGCCGCCGTCGGCGTCCGGGGTGCGGCCGAAATGGCCGTAGGACGAGGTCCGGGCGTAGATCGGCTTGTTGAGGTCGAGGTGGGTGCGGATGCCGCGCGGGGTCAGGTCCATCACCTCGGCCACGATGGTCTCGAGCTTGTCCTCGGCGACCTTTCCGGTGCCGTGGGTGTCGATGTAGATCGACAGCGGGCGCGCCACGCCGATCGCGTAAGCGAGCTGCAGGGTGCACTTGTCGGCGAGGCCGGCGGCGACGACGTTCTTGGCGAGGTAGCGCGCCGCATAAGCGGCCGAGCGGTCGACCTTGGTCGGGTCCTTGCCGGAGAACGCACCGCCGCCATGCGGGGCCGCGCCGCCGTAAGTATCGACGATGATCTTGCGCCCGGTCAGGCCGGAGTCACCATCCGGGCCGCCGATGAAGAACTTGCCGGTCGGGTTGATGTGCCAGATCGTCTTGTCGGTGATCCAGCCGGCGGGCAGCGCCTGGCGCACATAAGGCTCGACGCAGTCGCGAACCTGGTTCGAGGTCAGATCCTCGACGAGGTGCTGATGCGACACCACGATCTCGCGGACATATTGCGGCTTGCCGTTCTCGTACTGGATCGTCACCTGGCTCTTGGAGTCCGGGCCGAGCACCTTCTCCTTGCCGGAGTGGCGGGCTTCCGAGATCAGCCGCAGGATCTTGTGGGCGTAGAAGATCGGCGCCGGCATCAGATCGGGGGTTTCGTTGGTGGCGTAGCCGAACATGATGCCCTGGTCGCCGGCGCCCTCTTCCTTGTTGGTGCCGGGCTGCAGCGCGTCGACGCCCTGCGCGATGTCGGCCGACTGCGGATGCAGCAGGATCTCGATATCGCAGGTCTTCCAGTGGAAGCCGTCCTGCTCGTAGCCGATGTCCTTGATGGCTTCGCGGACGACGTGCTCGATCTGCTCGTTGGTGACCGAGGCCGGGCCGCGGGTCTCACCGGCGATCACCACCTTGTTGGTGGTCGCGAGCGTTTCGCAGGCGGCACGGATCGCCCACGGATCGATCCCGGCCTTCGGCCCTTCGCGGTAGAACAGATCGACGATCTCGTCGGAAATCCGGTCGCAAACTTTGTCCGGATGGCCTTCGGACACGGACTCACTCGTGAACATATAAGACGCGCGCATCACCAACCCCTTGTCCGCCGGACCCCGGCGGTGTTTTCGTGAAAGATACCTATCCTGAGAGATGTCAGTCGCGCCTGCGCGAGATGACGTAGGATTCGTCGTTGAACCAGAGACCGCTGTGCTTGCGCAGAACTTCTCTGGTGGCTTCCAAGTACTGGCCGTCCCGAGTCACTTCCGTGAGCCGGTCGTCCTCGATCTGCGCGACATACACCGCGGCATTCCATGCTGCAAAGGCCGTCGAATTGCCGATCGGTCCGGTGACCTCATTGGGCAAAGCCTCCATATCGTAGCGAAAGATCGAGCGGTTATCGGCGTAGGCATTGAAGTTCAGGTCTCTACCAGCCGAGCCGAGCTCGTATTTGACCGCGCGCAACAATTCGTGGCGGCTGACCGAGAACGGGTTCTCGTCCGGCCAGATCGATTGGACGATTTCCAATCCGGGATCGTGGCCGTGGGAATGGATGCCGATCAGCCGGCCGCCGGGGCGCAGTGCGCGGGCCAGCGGCGCGATGATCCGCTTGGCCCGGAAGTTGACGGATGATTTCGCCCGGTAGGGCTGCGAGGCGATGATCAGGTCGAAATTCGCCTCGGTGCGGCCGGCGCGCGGGATCACGGCGTCGAGCAGGAAGCGGTGGTCCTCGCGGTACAGCACGATCGCGACCGGGCGCTCGTACACCGGCATCCCGGTGCGCGGGCTGACATTGGCGCGCCAGTTGTCCTGCAGGAACGGCGCCAGCTCGGCGATCTGGGTCTCGAATTCGCCCGAAGAGCCCCCGCGCAGCGCCACCTCGTGCCAGATCATCCCGGCGGCAGCCGCGGAGGACGCCGGCGTCAGCCAGGGCGCTTCGGCATAGTTCATGTTGGTGAATACGAACACCGAGGCCGGGTGCTCGAACAGCCGGTCCGGCACCTTGTCGAGCGTCAGCCGCAGGTCCTCGACGCTGAGCTCCTTGCCGGAGACGTAGAACGGTATCTGGGGGAACCGCCCATGCATCGCACGCAACACGCGCGCCAGAACCGTGCCGTCCCCGCACCCCGCATCGAACACGCGCAGCGCGGGCGGGCGGGGGTGAATGTTGGCGAGCTCCAGCGCGACGCGGTCCGCCACCACCCGCTTTTCCCCGCAAGTGTGGACGAACAATAGATATTTCTGGCGGTTCTCGAAAAACCGGAAGTTGCTGCGCGGGTCCCGCCGCTCCAGCGGCACCACCAGCCCCCGCGGCGGCGGCGCAACGCCCAGCCCAGCAGCAACAAACGCCTCAATCCGCTCCAGAGTGTCCAGGGTAATGCGTTTTCCCTCGCGCAGCCGGTACACCAGCTTGCCGTCATTGACCGCACGCCGGCCAAACGTCGTCTCGGCCATCCCGGCCTGACGGCAATAGTCCGATATCCGGTTGAGAAGCTGGTCGTTATTCATGTAACGGCGGGGTGGGCAGTTCCACTTCGGTGAAGTCCCATAGCACGCATTTCCCACCGCCGGAAGGGCGACGATGAGATGAGTACCATCGATAAATCGGTGCAAATCCGATTCAGCACCTAATAGTCTGTCATTGGGAAACAGCAATCCATCTGCTAAGAGGCGGGCGAGCCCTGGAACGGCTGGGTAGCCTACGGAACGGATTGAGCGATGCGCATCACGATGATTGGGACCGGTTATGTGGGGCTGGTGTCTGGGGCCTGCTTTGCGGACTTCGGCCACCAGGTGACCTGCGTCGACAAGGATGCCGGCAAGATCGCTGCCCTGCATCGGGGCGAAATTCCCATTTACGAACCGGGACTTGACGAGCTGGTCGCAGCCAACGTCAAGGCCGGGCGGCTCGACTTCACCACCGACCTGACCGCCCCAGTGGGCGAAGCGGACGCTGTGTTCATCGCCGTTGGCACTCCGTCGCGGCGCGGGGACGGCCATGCGGACCTGTCCTATGTGTATGCGGCCGCAAAGGAAATCGCCGCTGCCCTAAAGGGATTCACCGTTGTTGTGACGAAGTCGACGGTCCCGGTGGGCACCGGCGACGAGGTCGAGCGGCTGATCCGCGAGACCAATCCAACGGCCGACGCGGCAGTGGCCTCGAACCCCGAATTCCTGCGCGAGGGCGCCGCCATCCGCGACTTCAAATTCCCCGACCGGATCGTGATCGGCACCAATGACGAACGCGCACGCAAGGTGCTGGGCGAGATCTACCGCCCACTGTCGCTGAACCAGGGCCCGCTGATGTACACCGCGCGGCGCACCGCCGAGCTGATCAAATATGCCGCCAACGCGTTCCTGGCGACCAAGATTACCTTCATCAACGAGATGGCCGACCTCGCCGAAAAGGTGGGCGCCGACGTCCAGGACGTCGCTCGCGGCATCGGTATGGACAACCGGATCGGCTCCAAATTCCTCCACGCCGGCCCCGGCTTCGGCGGCTCGTGCTTCCCCAAGGACACCCGCGCGCTGGTACAGACCGCCCATGATCACGACGTGCCGGTGCGGATCGTCGAGGCCGTCCTCGCCGTCAACGACAACCGCAAGCGCGCAATGGCCCGCAAGGTCTCGCACGCACTCGGCGGCAACATGCGCGGCAAGACCGTCGCGGTGCTCGGCCTGACCTTCAAGCCGGATACCGACGACATGCGCGAGGCACCGTCGATTCCGCTCGTCACCGGCCTCACCGACATGGGCGCCCGGGTGAAGGCGTTCGATCCCGCTGGCATGGCGCAGGCCAAGGCGGAGCTGCCGGATATCACCTATTGCGAAGACGCCTACGACTGCGCCAAGGGCGCCGACGCGCTGGTGATCGTCACCGAGTGGGTGCAATTCCGCGCGCTCGATCTGCCGCGGCTGAAAGCCGCAATGGCCCAGCCGATCGTCGTCGATCTGCGCAACATCTACCGCCCCGCCGAAATGGCCGAGCACGGCTTCGACTATCACAGCGTCGGCCGCGGCGACGCGTAGTTACGCCGCCGGCGCTGCTGATTTTTGTAGCGCCGGCCGCTGCCGCACGGCACCCGCTTCTCCGATCTCCATCCTGCTTGCTGATCGCGCCGCATCAACGGCAGCGGCTGCGCGCACTTGCGCAACACTATTGACCGACCGTTCG
The DNA here is from genome assembly GCF_010820945.1 of Rhodopseudomonas sp. BR0C11. Taxonomy (NCBI): domain Bacteria; kingdom Pseudomonadati; phylum Pseudomonadota; class Alphaproteobacteria; order Hyphomicrobiales; family Nitrobacteraceae; genus Rhodopseudomonas; species Rhodopseudomonas sp. BR0C11. The sequence continues at coordinate 3,440 of NZ_QTKI01000222.1, read as the reverse complement.
GTTAAGCTTTACGATCAGCAGAAAGCATAAGGTGCGATCGGCGCGGTCGGCGTCGTATACAAGGCACCGGGATTGGATCAGGCCAAAGACGCTCGCAAGAAGCGCAGCCTGCAACGGAGGAAACAGATTCATGTCTCGCTACACGCATGTCCTGCGCAGCTTCGCCGTCGGCGCGACGGCTCTGGCGTTGTCCAGCTTCTCGCTGATGCACGGCGCATTGGCGCAATCCACCATCAAGCTCGGCTCGGTGCTGTCGATCACCGGCCCCGCGTCGTTCCTCGGCGATCCCGAGGACAAGACGCTGAAGATGTATGTCGACAAGATCAACGCCGCGGGCGGGGTCGACGGCAAGAAGATCGAACTCGTCGTCTATGACGACGGCGGCGACGCCAACAAGGCGCGCACTTTCGCCACCCGCTTGGTCGAGGACGACAAAGTGGTGGCGATGATCGGCGGCTCGACCACCGGCACCACGATGGCGATGATCCCGGTGTTCGAGGAAGCACAGATCCCGTTCATCTCGTTTGCCGGCGCGGTCGAAATCATCGATCCTGTCCGCAAATACGTGTTCAAGACCCCGCACACCGACAAGATGGCGTGCGAGAAGATCTTCGAGAACATCAAGGCGCGCAAATTCACCAAGGTGGCGATGATCTCCGGCACCGACGGCTTTGGTTCGTCGATGCGGGCGCAGTGCCTGAAGGTCGCGCCGAACTACGGCGTCAGCATCGTGGCCGAAGAAACCTACGGCCCGCGCGACAGCGACATGACGGCACAGCTCACCAAGATCAAGGCTGCCCCGGGCGTCGAGGCGGTGGTCAATCCCGGCTTTGGCCAGGGCCCGGCGATCGTCACCCGCAACTACGCGCAGCTCGGCATGTCGTCGACCCCGTTCTACCAGAGCCACGGCGTCGCCTCGAAGAGCTTCATCGAGCTCGCCGGCCCCGCAGCTGAAGGCGTGCGGCTGCCCGCCGCCGCGCTGCTCGTTGCCGACAAGCTGCCGGATAACGATCCACAGAAGAAGGTCGTGACCGAGTACAAGGCGACTTACGAAAACACGACCAAACAGCCGGTCTCGACCTTCGGCGGTCACGCTTACGACGGCCTCTACATCCTGGTGGACGCGATGAAGCGGGCGAAGTCGGCTGATCCGAAGAAGGTGCGCGACGAGATCGAAGCCACCAAGGGCTTCGTCGGCACCGGCGGCATCGTCACCATGTCGCCGACCGATCACCTCGGCCTCGACCTGTCGGCGTTCCGGATGCTCGAGGTCAAGAACGGCGATTGGATGCTAGTAGCGCCGGGCAGCTGAGCAAAGTCGGATGTCATTCCGGGGGCGCGGGCACCCGTCCGCGAACCCGGAATCTCGACCTAACAACTTCTGGATTCCGGGTTCGCGCGTTTCACGCGCGTCCCGGAATGACGAGAGCTCTGGGCGATCTGCCGCGCGTTCCATCGATCTGAAAGTCACTCCCGCGCCATGTCCGAACTGCTGCAATTCTTGATCTCGGGGCTGACGGTCGGAGCGGTGTATGCGCTGGTCGCGCTCGGCTTCACGCTGGTCTATCACGCCTCCGACGTCGTCAATTTCGCCCAGGGCGAATTCGTCATGCTCGGCGGCATGGTCACCGTGTTTGCGTACGCGGCTGGCGTGCCGCTACCGCTGGCAGCCCTGCTGGCGGTGATCGTCGCCGTGGTGGTCGGGCTGCTGCTGTATTGGCTGGCGATCGCACCGGCGCGCGGCGCCTCCGCGGTGTCGCTGATTATCATCACCATCGGCGCCTCGATCCTGCTGCGCGGCGCGGCCCAGATCGTGTTCGATAAGCAATTCCACAAACTGCCGGCCTTCTCCGGCGAGACGCCGATCCACCTCTTCGGCGCGGTGATCCAGCCGCAGAGCCTGTGGGTGCTCGGCGGCGCGGCCCTGGTGGTGCTGACGCTGTACTACGTGATGGAGCGGACGCTGATCGGCAAGGCTGTGGTCGCCACCGCCGCCAACCGGCTCGCGGCGCGGCTGGTCGGCGTCAACGTTGCCACCGTGATGGCGCTCGCCTTCGGCGGCTCGGCCGCGATCGGCGCCATCGCCGGAATCCTGATCACCCCGATCACCCTGACCAGCTACGACGTCGGCACGCTGCTGGCGCTGAAAGGCTTTGCGGCCGCGATGCTCGGGGGCATGGGGAACCCGCTCGGGGCCGTGATCGGCGGCCTGTTGCTGGGCCTGCTGGAATCGTTCGGCGCCGGCTACGTATCGTCAACCTACAAGGACGCCATCGCCTTCATCGTCATCCTCGCCGTGCTGTTCGTCGCGCCGCAGGGGCTGGTCGGCCGTCGCACCGTCGAGCGGGTTTGAGTGATGCTGAACCTGTTCGGACGCCGGTCCGTCATTCTGGTCACGCTCGCCGTCGTGATGGCGGTGCTGCCGCTGCTGTTTCCATCGAGCTATTACTTTCGGGTCGCCTCGCTAGTCTGGGTGTCGGCGCTTGCGGCGATCGGGCTCAACATTCTGATGGGCAAGGCCGGCCAGGTCAGCCTCGGCCATGCCGGCTTCTTCGGCATCGGCGCTTATGCGGTGGCGATCGGGCCGGCGCATTTAGGCCTCAACGCGCTGCTCGCGGTGCTGGTCGGCGCTCTGCTCTCCGCCCTGCTCGCTTTTCTGGTCGGCCGCCCCATCCTGCAGCTGAAGGGACATTACCTCGCCATCGCCACGCTCGGACTCGGCGTGCTGGTGGCGATGGTGATCACCACCGAAAGCGGCTGGACCGGGGGGCCTGACGGCATGCCGGTGCCGAAGCTCAGTCTGTTCGGCTGGCGCGTCTCCGGCTCGAACACCTGGTACTGGATCACGGCGGGGCTGTTGCTGATCGGCACCTGGTTCGCGCTCAACCTCGACGACACGCCCACCGGGCGTGCCTTCCGGGCGCTGCACGACAGCGAGATCGCCGCGCGCACCGCCGGCGTGCATGTCGAACGCTTCAAGCTGCAGGCCTTCGTCATCGCGGCGGTGTACGCCTCGATCGCCGGCTCGGCGCTGGCGATGATGAACGGCTTCGTCAATCCGGATCAGGCGGGCTTCCTGCATTCGGTCGAGCTGGTGACGATGGTAGTGCTCGGCGGCCTCGGCTCGATCGTCGGCAGCATCGTCGGCGCCGCGGTGCTGGTGGTGCTGCCGCAGCTGCTGACGGTGTTTCAGGACTATGAGCATTTCCTGCTCGGCCTGATCATCATCGTGTCGATGATCTTCATGCGCGACGGCATGGTGCCGATGCTGGCAAAGCTGACGATGAGGGCGCGGCGATGACGCTTCTGAAGGTGAGCGACGTCGGCATCGCATTCGGCGGCGTCAAAGCGATCGACGGCGTCGGCTTCACGGCGGCGCCCGGCGAAATTCTGTCGATCATCGGCCCGAACGGCGCCGGCAAGACCACGCTGTTCAATGT
>NZ_QTKI01000221.1:0-7783 GCF_010820945.1 Rhodopseudomonas sp. BR0C11 | reverse complement strand
CACGAGTCGGGGCGCTGGGAACGGCGCGCCTCGCGATCCGGCTTGCGGTCCGCATCTTGCCGCGGCGGACGTTTGTCATCGCGCGGCGGAATCGGCTTGGCGCCGATCAGCGGTTCGATCCGGATGTTGTCGTCGTGATCCGGCCGCTTGATCTGCGCCGCGAACGCGTCCGCAGCGGCCGGCGAAATCTCGAACTCGGTGGTGGTGTCGAGGATGCGGATCGCGCCGATGTCCTGCCGGGTGATGCCGCCGCGGCGGCAGATCATCGGCAGCAGCCAGCGCGCCTCGGCGTTCTTGCGCTTGCCGATCGCGGCGCGAAACCACACGCCGCCGGTCATCGCGTGCTTCTCGCCGGCCTTGGCCGAGCGCGTCCGCGGCGCCTTGTCGCGCGCCTCGTGATCGCGCGGCTCGCGCGCGGCCTTGCCGCCGCGCTCATCGCGGCTGCGAACCGGGCGTTCGCCGGGATCGAGAATGTCCTCCGGTGCCGGCATCCGGGCGCGCACCACCCTGGCCAGCGCCACCGCGATCTGTTCAGGCGAGCGCTCGGCGAGTAGCGCCTGCGCCAGCGCCTGATCTTCGGCGGTCGGCTCCTCGGTGAACAGCGGGTCCTGCAGCATGCGCTGCTGATCGAGGCTGCGGATTTCGTCGGCCTGCGGCGCGGTGCCCCAGTTCGCCTCGATGCCGGCGAGCTGCAGCAGCAGCTCGGCGCGCCGCCGCCGCGCCGGCGGAACTAATAGCACGCTGATGCCCTTGTTGCCCGCTCGCCCGGTGCGGCCGGAGCGGTGCTGCATCACTTCGGCGTCGTTCGGCAGCTCGGCGTGAATGACCAGGCCAAGGTTCGGCAGATCGATGCCGCGCGCCGCGACGTCGGTGGCGACGCAGACCCGGGCGCGGCCGTCGCGCAGTGCGTTGAGCGCGCCGGTGCGTTCGTTCTGGGTGAGTTCGCCGGACAGCGCCACCACGGCGAAGCCGCGCTCCAGCAGCGCGGTCTGCAGATGCGTGACGGCGCTACGGGTGTTGCAGAACACGATCGCGGTCGGGGATTCGACGTAGCGCAGCACGTTGACGACGGCGTGCTCGACGTCGCTCGGCGCAATGCGGATGGCGCGATACTCGATGTCGGCGTGGCCGCCCTCGGCGCCCTCGACCTCGATCCGCATCGCGTCGTGCTGATAAGTCTTGGCCAGCGCGATGATGCCGCGCGGCAGCGTCGCCGAGAACAATAGAGTGCGGCGGGTCTCGGGCGTGGTCTCGAGGATGAACTCCATGTCCTCGCGGAAGCCGAGATCGAGCATCTCGTCGGCCTCGTCGAGCACCACCGCCTTGAGCTGCGAGACGTCGAGCCGGTTGCGGCGCAGATGGTCGCACAGCCGCCCCGGCGTGCCGACCACGATGTGGGCGCCGTCTGCCAGCTCGCGCTGCTCGCGCCGCGGGTCCATGCCGCGGACGCAGGAGACGATGCGGGCGCCGGCGTGGCGATACAGCCAGCTCAGCTCGCGGTGCACCTGCAGCGCCAATTCGCGGGTCGGCGCCACGATCAGCGCCAGCGGCGCGGCGCCGGGCTCGAACTGCTCGGCATCGCCAAGCACGTCGCGCGCGATCGCCAGCCCGTAGGCGACGGTCTTGCCGGAGCCGGTCTGCGCCGACACCAAAAGGTCGCGGCCGACCGTGTCGGGCGCCAGCACCGCGCTCTGCACCGGCGTCGCCTGGAGATAATTACGCTCCGCCAAAGCTCGCGCGAGCGGCGGGGGACTGGTCGGAAATGTCACGAACGACAACCTTCTGGGCGATCACGCCGAATGGGAAATCCCGGGACCGGATCGGTCGACCGGCGGGCCTTGGACGATGCACGTCGCAACAAGCCGCCGATGATGGGAGGTTGCGCTCTTTTAGGCTAATCCTGGTCCCGGCGCCATTGGTTCCTCACCCAGGTCCGATGAGGGGCCCAAAAGTCCCCTGTAATGGCTGCGGCGCCCACGATCGCCTAGCGGCGATGCGTTGCCGCCAGTTCGATGACGCGCGCGGCCTCGGTGAGGTCGGTGGTGGCGAAGCCTTCGGTCATGGCATCGCGCAGCCGCCCGAGCCGCTGGAGCGGAGCCGAGCTGTCCCGCGGCGGCGAAGCCGAGACGAGACTGACGAGGGCCCGCAATTCCAGCATCGGCGAGCCGAGCGCGTGCGCCAGATCGGCCGCTTTCTCAAGGTCGTGGCCGCCCGCATCATCCTGCGGGTCCGCCGCCAGCAACAGCGATCCGCGAAGCCGGTACAGCTCTGGCCCGCAAAACAGCGTCTTGTTGGCCTCTGTGATGTCGAGCGCCTCGTTCAGCAAAGCCAACGCATCCTCGACCGCACCTTCGGCCGCGACGGTCTCGGCGAGCAGCATCAGGCCGTAGGGCCGGATCAGCTCGGCGCCCGTGGCGCGATAATCGTCCAGCCCGGCTTTGATTTCGGCTACGCCCGCTGCCGGGCGGACCAGCCTGCCGATGGCCCAGCCGCGCAAGATCCGCCCCCAAGCGCTCCAGTAGGGGAAGCGATAGCTCTGGCCGATCTGAATTGCCTGCTCGGCGGCCTGGAGCGCTTCGTTCGGCTCACCACGGCTCTGCCGGATCGAGGCCTCGAAGCTGAGCGCGAAGCCGAGGCTGTGGGGATGATTGAGCTGGATCGCCCGCGCCATCGCCTCTGCGCTGTCCGCGATGGCCGTATCCGGCAAACCGACGAACCACTCGGTCCAGGCGAGATTGCATTGCGCGAGAACCGCCGGATCGGAGCCATATTCGAACCGATGGTGATGATGCCGATCGGGATCGTACAGCTGCAGCGCCTGCTGCAAAGTCTCCTTCGCGCTACCGAATTGGCCGAGGTAGAACTGAGTCAGGCCAAGCGGCCGCTTGGCCTGCAACTGAAGGCCGTCGTCGCCGGCGCGTTCTGCCTGTTCGATCAAGCGCACGCCGCATTGATGCGCCTTTTCGAGCTGACCTCGCACGATGAAGAACATCATGAGCCCATAAAGGGCCCTGAACAGCAGCCGGTGCTCGCCCAGTCTCCAGCTGAGCTGATAGGCACGGGTGAAGACTTCCTCCACCTGCGGCGCGGCATTCCCCTTGATGGCGAGAAGTTGCGAGCCGCGCTCCAATTCGAGCGATAGTTCTCGCCGTGCCCGCTCGGCCGTGTCGGGTAATCGGCGAAGGATCGCAAGAGCACTGGCAAAGTGGCTGGCAGCCTCGACATTGGCTGAGCGCTCGGCGGCCTTGTTGCCGGCCGCCTCCCAATGCGCGATCGCCGCTTCCGCAAGATCCGCGGCTGCATAATGCTCGGCCAGGACCTCGGGAGTCGCCGCGACGACATCAGCGAATTGGGTGGAGATGACTTCCGCGATTCTGCGATGCATCGATCGTCGCTCGCTCTTGAGGAGCGAGTCATAGGCGGCCTCCTGGATCAGGGCGTGCTTGAACGAGTATTTGGCCTGAACCTGCGTTCCGTGCTGATGGATGAAGCCCTGGCGCAACAGTTCGTCGAGCTGCGCGCGGAGCGCGGGCTGACTCTCTCCGGTCACGGCCGCCAACACTTCGCTGTCGAACGTCCGGCCCAGCGTCGCGGCGACCTGCGCCAGCGGCTTTGCGATCTGAAGGCGGTCGAGCCTTGCCGCCAACGAGCCACGGAGCGTGGATGGAATGCTGTCGACGAGCGCCGTCAGTCGCACCGGATCATGGTCGGCGGAAGAAGCCCCGGCGAGAACCGCTTTGGTGAGCTCTTCGATGAACAACGGAATTCCGCCCGTCTTGGCGACGATCGACGCAATGATGTCTTCCGGGACGGTCGAGGTCTCGGCAATCTGTGCGGTCAGCGCTCTTGCTTCGTTCTTGGAGAGGCGGCGCAGGCCCAGCCGGGTCACCTGCGGTCCCAGCAGCCATTCGGCCGTCAATTCCGGGCGGAACGTGAAGATGGCCATCACCCGCCAGTTCGAGAGCCGTTCCACGATGTGCCGGAGCAGGGTGGTGGTGGACGCGTCTGCCCAATGCAGATCCTCGATGACGAGGACCACAGGAACGTCCTCGGATTGTCTCAGGACCCACTGCGTCAGCACTTCCAGCAGCAGTTCGCGCCGCCGGGCCGGCGGGATGTCCTTGATCGCGGCGGAAACCGGCAACTCGAGTAGCTCGGCAACCAGCGCCGCGGCCTCCGGGGTGATCGTCTCCAAGCCGACGAAGGCGCGCTGCAGATTCGCCGCCAATTCGTCGGCATCCGCCTCGCCGTGAGGTCTCACGACGCGACGGATCATCTCGATGATGGGATAGAAAGCGCTGGAGCGGCTGTATGCCGAGCAGTAACAGGTCATCGGCAGAAACGCTGCCGGCTCGAGCCGGGCCTTGAATTCCCGCACCAGCCTGGTCTTGCCGGCGCCCGCTTCGGCTGTGATCTGCACGACCTGGCCTTCACCGTCCTGTGCGCGGAAGAAGCGGTCCTGTAGCAGCGCCAGTTCCTGCTGGCGCCCGATCATCTTGTGGCTTGCGGCAGGCCGTTCCCGGACCGCCTCAGTCCGCTCGCCGGAAACCTCGAACAGATGCAGCAGTTCATCGACGCCGCGGACCTGCTGCAATCCGAGATCGATCAGACCAAAACATTCGCCGAGGAGTTGCGCAGTCTGATTGGTGATTACCAAACGATCAGGAGCGGCGAGGCTCTGCACCCTCGAGGCAATATTGGGCGTTTCGCCGAGGATACCCATTGCCTCGAAACTGTCCGAGGATCTGAGGTCGCCTGCGATGACGATTCCGGTGTGCATGCCCATCCGCACGTGGATCGCCTTCATCTCCTCTTCGGCATTGAAGCGCTGCAGATTGTCGAGAAGTGCCAGGCCGGCGCGCGTGGCCCGAATCGGATCGTCCTCATGGGCGAAGGGAAAACCGAAACATATAAGGATGCCGTCGCCGATATAGCGGACGATGCAGCCATCGAACTGACGTACCGCGCTCGCGCAGATGTCGCGATAGCAATAGATGACGTCCTTGAAGTCTTCTTCGTCGAGACGGACCGACATTTCGGTCGAGCCGATCATATCGACGAACAAAATCGTGACCTGGCGCCGCTCGGGTCGCTGATTGCGAACGTGCGCAAAGCCGCCCGACGCACCGGTGACGGCCGTCTCGGAAGCCTCGATGAGGGAAGCGCCGCAGCCGCCGCAGAAGTGCGACCCGAGCGGGCTCCGAAATCCGCAACTCTGGCAATGCAGGCTGAGCTTTGCGCCACAACGTGGGCAGAAGCTCGCCTCCGTCGGGGCCGAGAAGCCGCAGGCAGAGCAACGCATACTGATTAGTGTCCGTTGCTATTTAGACGATAGTATGATTAGCTCACTCCCATCTCGAACGATCGAACATTGGACGACAGGGGCTTAGATTCGTTCATCTCACAGCGAAATGGTTCAAGGCCATGGCGCAAATCGAGAATCCGTTCGCCCTCGAGCAGCCGCTGAAGCTCTCGATCTGTTTTACTGAGACCTGCAACCTCGCGTGTCAGCACTGCTATTCCGATTGCTCGCCTGACAAGGCGGGAGCGGAATTGAGCAACGAAGATTGGTCACGCTTTCTGGATGAGATTGCCGAACTCGGCGTGATCTATCTCTACATCGAGGGCGGTGAGCCATTTCACCGGCCGGACTTCCTGCCGTTTTTGGCATCCGCATCTGGCCGTTTTCTCACCGAGGTGCGTACCAACGGCACGCTGATCACGCCGCAGACGGCTCGCTACCTGAGCGATATCCGTGTCGGCATCGTGTTGGTCGATCTGTTCAGCTCCCGAGCGGAGGTGCATGATGAGATCACGGGTGTACCCGGAAGCCACGCTCGTGCTTGCGACGGGATCAGCTCCATGCTGCAGGCCGGCATCGAGGTACAGACCCTGTGCATCCTCAGCCGCAAGAACGTTGCCGATCTTCAGGGTTACATCGATCTTGCCGAACGGCTTGGGGTCAAAACTGCTGGGGTTTTGCGCCCTTATCCCCTCGGCCGGATGAAGTATCGCTGGGCGGAGTTCGCGCTGTCCCTGGAGGAGATGCACGCGGCCCTCGATGCGCTCCGCCTGCCGCCTGGCATGAAGCTGATGCAGTCATGGCATCCGAATGACGGCAACTCCTGCTGGCAGATGGCGGCGGTGAACGCCTTCGGAGATTCGATCGGCTGCGCTTATCTGCGCGAGTACGTCAACTACGGCAACATCAAGCGGATCTCCTTCATGGAGACGTGGGAGCATCCGCTCTACCGGGAACTCAGATCCGGGCGCGTCAAGGATAGTTGTCCGAGTTGTGCATCCAGCCAAGGTTCGCACGGAGGGTGCCGTGCGACGGCTTATGCGTTTCACGGGGCTTGGGACGCCCCCGATCCGTTCGATAAGGTGCTGAACAGGGGAGTAGACCTGCGTGTCCTACCCGAATGGCTGTTACAACCACACCCAAAACCTCCGACTGCGACCACTTAAGGAAATGAAGAGCTGCGTGGTGTTTCGGCCTGATCCGCCGAAGCTGTTCATGCTGAACCTGAACGCGTGGTTTATCCTCGAGCTCTGCGACGGCAGCACCGCCGAGCAGATCGAGCAAAAGTACGTTGCACAGGTTGCGACCAAGAACCCGGAGAAGGATGCACGAAATCACCTCAGAGCTGGACTTCAACGATTGCAGGAACAGGGATTGATCGAACTGACACACCAAGGAGATTGATCATGTCCAACATCGAGTCCTCCGGACTTGCTGCCAGTTTGATTGCTGGCGAAACGCTGGTGCCCCCAACCGTAGCGGCAATTGAGCCGGAGGTCCGATCGGGCGGTTTCTTCCCATTCTGCGATCTTCTCAAGCATGGCGAAGGCAAGCAGGAGATCGAGAGCCTCCTGAATGATAGCGTTCTGCTGGGAGCTCTGGTGATCGAGTGGGGCTACGATGTTCCTTTCAACAAGCATGACGAGTTTCGGAAATGGCTGATCGCCAACGAACAGAAACTCGATCAGGTAACCCCCGAGGGGGTCACCTATCGCGGGACCTACGCGGTTTCGTCGACGAGTGAAAAGGGCAGTGGCCTCTACCGCACGATCTGGGCATTCCGGACGCTCGCGGCGCTACAGACGTTCAACGATGCGATGCACGCGGGTACTGATTTTGCCCGTCTGATCCACGATCTGTCGAGCTATCGTGATCGCGAGCGCGGTGCCGCAAACAGTCAGCAGATCTATCAGCCGGTTCGCTGTGCCGATCGGCTAGGATGATCAAATTGGCATTGTGACCAACCATTCTGGACGGCAGAGCGGAGACCTCCGCTCTGTGGCAGGCAAGCGGCCCCGGCAAACGTGTCGGGTGAGGAGGAACGGGCTTGAGTCTCGTTGGGGACTTGGCCCGTCGAAACACTGATGACATCGATGACAACGAACCTGGGTCGCAGGTCGACCAAGATAATTGATGTCGTCCGTGCCCACCGGCTGTTTCAGGATCTTGCGCCCGACGCGCTCGACCAGCTCTGTCGATCCGCCTGTATCGTCCGGTTCAGACGAGGAAAGACCATCTTCCTCAAGGGAGACACCGCCAACGCTCTCTTCATCGTGGTCGAAGGCGCGATCCGGGTGAGCTCGGGTTCGGCCGATGGACGCACCGCGATGCTCAATCTGATCGGCAATGGCGAGATCTTTGGCGAGGTTGCTGTGTTGGACGGGCTGCCGCGGACGACAGACGCCATCGCCCACAGCGACTCCGTCTTGCTGTCGATCGCGCGGCGCGATTTCCTCGATCTGATCGACACGCAGCCTCATC
>NZ_QTKI01000220.1:0-7766 GCF_010820945.1 Rhodopseudomonas sp. BR0C11 | reverse complement strand
GGGCAGCTACGTCGCCATCGATCGCGACGAAGATCTCGTGCGCTTGGCCGAGGTCAGCGTACCAAGCGCCAAGCACGGCTAGCGACGGATCAGAAAGCTGACTAGCGAATGGGGTAAACAGTCCTTTCGCCAATCAGATACTGCGCAGCATAGTTCGCACGACTGGCTTCGATCTTTGGAATTCAGTCGGATCGAATTTCCTGCCTCTAATGACATCCCACGAATGATCTCTGGAGCAGGCTCATGATGTCGTCGCGTAGATCGTTGTTCGCCCTTGCCTTCGCCGCGTTCGCGGCATCGTCCATCGGCTTTGCCTCTGCGGCGGACCTGAAGGAAGTCCGCATCGGCTTCCAGAAGGCGGGCATTCAGCCTGCTGTGAAGGAACGCGGCGTCCTCGAAGCGGCGCTGAAGGAAAAGGGCCTTTCCGTGAAGTGGGTCGAGTTCGCCTTCGGCCCGCCGCTGCTCGAAGCGCTCAACACCGGCAATATCGATTTCGGTTACACCGGCGACACCCCGCCGATCTTTGCGCAGGCCGCAGCGGCCAACCTGCTGTACGTTGCCGCCCTGCCCGGCTCCGGCAAGAATGAAGGAATCGTCGTTCCGGCGAACTCGCCGATCAAATCGGTCGCCGATCTCAAAGGCAAGCGGCTTGCTATTCCGAAAGGATCGAGCGCACACAACACGGCTGTCGCCATCCTCGAAAAAGCCGGCCTGCAGTTCACCGACGTGACCGCGGTGTACCTGCCGCCGGCCGATGGCACCGCGGCATTCGCCGGCGGAACGGTGGACGCGTGGGCAATCTGGGATCCGTACCTCGCGCTGGCCGAGAAGAGCGGCGCCCGCGTCCTGAGCTTCGCCGGCGACGCTCACGACTCGATCGGATTCTTCCTCGCCAACCGCGAATTCACCAATGCGCATGGCGACGTGGTGGCGCTGATCAACCAGACCTTCGCCAAGGAAGCGCAATGGGCAAATGCGCATCACGACGAGATTACTAAATCCCTCGCCGCCTCTACCGGCATCGATCCAGCCGTGGTGAGCGTACTGGTCGGCCGCTCGGTGTTCGAGATCACGCCGGTGACCGAGAAATACATCGCCGAGCAGCAGCAGACCGCCGACCGCTTCCACAAGCTCGGCCTGATCCCGAAACCGATCAACGTCCGCGACATCGTCTGGAAGTGGTCGCCGGCGTCCTGATCATCGATTCTCCCGTTGGACCACCTCGTCCGGCATCGCACGGCTCGTGCAATGCCGGACGTCTTGTATCGAGCGCCCAACGGACCAACCGCCGAACGTCTCCCATCGCGCGCTCCGCAACCGTGGAGGTAAAATAGCAGCGGACTCGGCTTCGGCCGGTCCAGCCCACTTGGCCCGAAACATCCGGACCCGCCGTGTCTCCGATAGCAGACATGACCTACGCGAGCGCAGCAGGCTGAAATGCCTTGCCACTGGACAGAGCAAAGGCGCTCGATCCGTTGTTTTCTCGCTGCACTGATTGTCATGCGGGGGGTTATCGCCGAACATTGGACTTCGATGGATGACAATGAGGACGTGGTGTCCGTGCAATCGGCGAATGTGATCGATCTGAGTGTGTACCGGGCGCAACGAAAGGCGCTCGCCGCTGCGGCGAACTCAGCCCCGACGTGGGACCAATACCAGCCGCTTCCGTTTCACGGTCAGGCCTTCTTCTTCGGCTTCTGGCCGAGCTGGGTCATGGCACCGATTATGCTGATCGGTAGCTACACGCCCGGAGCGAAGGGATGAGCGACGCCAGCTTCCGGCTCGAATCCCACGAAACCGAAGCGAAGCACGTGTCAGTCGATCTGCCGTCGATCGTCGGGCATAATCTGCGGCGGCTTCGGGTCCGGCAGGGTTACTCGCTTGAACGTCTGGCCAAGCAATCCGGCGTCAGCCGTGCGATGCTTGGGCAGATCGAGACCGGCAAGAGCGTGCCGACGATCGGAACCTTGTGGAAGGTCGCGACCGCGCTCGGCGTCCCATTTGCGCGCCTGATCGCCACGGAGGGCAACCACCGTCCCCAGGTGCTGCGCCGCACCGACGCCAAACTTCTGACGTCGAACCAGGGTCAATTCACCTCACGCGCGCTGTTTCCATTTGACGGCGAGCGCCAGGCCGAATTCTACGAACTGCGGTTGGCACCGCTTCATCGCGAGGACGCCGACCCGCACGCCGCCGGCACCCGCGAAAATCTGGTCGTTGCGAAAGGTGCCATCGAAATTACCGCAGGTGCGGAGCGGCCCGTCGTGCTGAGTGCCGGCGACGCAATCCTGTTCGAAGCAGATGTGCCGCACAGCTATCGAAATCTCGGCACCGAGGAAGCCGTTCTGTTCCTCGTCATGACCTACGTCGAATCTATCGGGTAGCCGCTCATCGCGCGACCTGCGCCCAAGGAGCGGTCCTCACGTCGGAGCGAACGCACGCCTGAGCTATGTAGGGGTGCCGTCAAAGAGATCTGCTGATCAACAGCAAGGAGCCGGCAGGTGGCCGGCTCCGGGCTGATCTGGAGAAGATGGAACGAGGCGATTAGGCCTTCGCCATCATCCCCATCATCATCATGCCGCCGCAGCTCATCATCATCGGCATGCCGCCCGTCATCATGGTCATCATGTTCTGGCAGCACTGCATGAACATGTCCTTCATCGCCGGATCCATCGGCGCCATCTCGCAGCTCATCGTGCCGTTCGGCGACATCGTGCAAGTCATCTTGCACATCATCATCGGCATCGCCATGCCCGGCATGCCCATCATCGACATGCCCGCCATCATCGGGTTCATCATCATCGGATTCATCATGCCCGGCATCCCGCCCATCATCGGCATCGGCATGGGCATCATCGGCATCATCTGCATTGCGGTATTCATGGCTCTCTCCATCGTCTGGGACGAACTTGCTTCGTCTGCTGACCTGGAGAGTAGAATTACGTTGCTAATCACTCAATCGCGAATACGGCCTTCTCTTCGCTTTCCTCCAACAAGTCAGCCACAACGCCAACAGAACGGCAGCAACGTCCGTTATCACGGAAACTCGTCTGTTATGTTGGCACGGCGGCATCAAAGCAAGAAACGCCCCCTCTATTGTCGTGCATCGCCGGCGCGCCTGACCATTGATGGATGAGCGAATCCCAGATCTGGAATCACAGCGATGTCGGTCACCGCTCGGTGACTTCAAAAGGTAGGCACTCGCTGCAACGGCGATACGCCGCTAGACCGCACTCGGTTGAGGGCAGCGTTGTCTCGCCGGCAACGACTATGGCTGCGACGACTTCCACGCCTCGCCCGCGGGCGAACAAATGAAATCGAACTTTGATACGATCCTGGCCCGCGGTGCTTTGCCGCTCGGTGAGAAACGGCTTAAAGCAAGGCCAGACGCCCTATTGCCAGATTTGACCGCGACAGACGCGGTCAACACAACGATCTTCGAGGAAAACGTCTCCAGCCGCATCGAACACTTCGCGTTCCGCGAAGAGCTTTACTTCATGTGGAACTAATAGATTATACTAGCTAACGGCAGCACCGCCTTTGTTAAACGTGAGCGTGACATCGCACCGTGATCTACACCCCCGCCCCTGAAGATGCCCGACTGCCGCCGGTGCGGATCAATCTGCTGTCGGACACCCAGACGCAGCCCAGCGCGGCGATGCGGGAGGCGATGGCGCGGGCACCGGTGGGGGACGAACAGATCGGCGCCGATCCGACCGTGAACGCGCTGTGCGCCCGAGTTGCCGACCTGCTCGGCAAGGAAGCCGCGGTGTTCATGGCGTCCGGTACGATCTGCAATATCGCAGCGACGCTGGCCCATTGCCGAGCCGGTGACGAAATCCTCGCGCACGAGACGTCGCATGTGGTCTCGCTGGAGGGCTGCACACACGCGGCGCTCGGCGGCTTTCAGATTCATCCGCTGGCGGGCACAGCCGGTCAGTTCTCGGCCGACACGCTGCGAGCGGCACTGCATCGGCCTGACCGTCATCAGGCGAGACAGAGCTTGGTGTGCGTCGAGCAGACCACCAATCTCGGCGGCGGCACGGTGTGGCGGACGTCGGCGCTCGGCGACATCGCGGCGCTGGCTAGCGCCAACGGGCTCGCCACCCACATGGACGGCGCCCGCCTGATGAACGCAAGCGTCGCCAGCAGCGTATCGCCCCGGCAGATCGCCTCGGGTTGGGACTCGGTGTGGATCGATTTCAGCAAAGGTCTCGGTGCCCCACTCGGTGCGGTATTGGCCGGCTCGAACGACTTCATCGACCAGGTTTGGCTGTGGAAGCAGCGGCTCGGCGGCTCGTTGCGCCAGGCCGGCATTTGCGCCGCCGCTTGCCTCTATGCGCTCGACCACAATGTCGATCGGCTCGCTGACGATCACGCCAATGCCAGGCTGCTCGCAGCGGGTTTGTCGCAGATTGGCGGCGTGACGGCTGAACCTCCCGAGACCAACCTAGTCTATTTCGATATCTCAGACGTGGCATTGTCGAACCAGGAATTCGTCGACGCGATGCGCGCCGATGGCGTGCTGATCTCGATCCTCGGCGGCCGGCTCCGCGCCTGCACGCATCTCGACGTCACGACCGCCATGATCCAAGAGGCGCTCGAAGTGATCCGCAACGTGGTGGAACGCGACACGGCGGCCCGGATCGGCCGCCGCGCACAGGTCTGAGCCGTCAGGCCATCGTGCTCGCGCGCACCACCGTGGTGTAGGTCCGCTCGATCAACTGCAGCGCGCCGCGATAGCCCACATAAGCGCGCGACAGCACCACCTCGTCGGTGCACGGATAGCCGATCTCGACCAGCGGCGCGCCGATCTCATCGGCCAGCGCCGCCTCCCAGGTCGAGCCGAACACGATCGGCAGTTCGCCTGTGAAATCGGTCGCGCGCACGATCTGATGGATGCGCTTGCCATCCTGCTCGAACACGGCCTCGGCGCCGGAATGATCGGCAAGTGCGCGATACTGTTTCTGGATCGTCTCGCGAAGTTCCTCCGGTGGGTTCTCGCTGATCACGAACGGCCCCGGATTGAGCCCGAGCTGCTCGACCAGGAAGCTCGCCACCGCGAGATTATAGGCGCTTTCGCTGACCACGATCGCCTGCGACGGCAGCCGGTACTGGCTGGTCGAGCCGGCGTAGAAGCAGGCGAAATCGCGCAAGTAAACGTAGTGCTCCTTTTCCTCCTGCGCGATGAACGCTTCGGCGCGTGCACGATCGAGGCCCGCGAACTCCACCACCCGGCGCAGGAACGCGCTGGTCGCCTTGGCGCCGATCGGGATCGTCGGCTCGTGCAGGAACGGCTGGCCATAGAGATCCTCGAGATGCGCCGCGGTCGAGAGCCCGAGCCAGGGTGACAGCACGAGATTGAACTGCGCCTTCGGAATCGCGCGCCATTCCGCGACGCCGGCCGATGCCGGGCCGAACAGAATGTTCACCTGGAGGCCGATGCCTTCGAGGATGCGGCGGATCTCGGCGAGATCCCCGCGCCAGAACGGGTTCTGATAGGGCAGCAGCGACCAGACATTGACCAGGCCGTGCTGCAGCGGCGCATCGCCGGCGTCGACGAACTGATCGATGATGGCGCGGATCACCGTCTCATGGCCGGTGAAGTTATTGCCGCGATAGCCGCTGGTCTCGGCCACCACGATCGGCACGCCGCGCTTTTGATAGCGACGCACCACACTGCCGACGTCGTCGCCGACCAGGCCGGGAATGCAGCCGGTCTGCACCACGAACAGATCGGCCTCCATCACCTTCAGCGTCGAGGCGATCAGTTCGTCGAGCCGGTCGGCACCGCCGAAAATGACTTCCTGATTGCCGAGATTGGTGCTCGGCACATGGAATTCGCCGCCCTGATAGGCGTTGATGCCGGACAGCGCATGAAACTGTTTGGTGGCGCAGCCAGGCCCGCAATGGGTGATCGGGATTGCGCCGGGAATGGCGATCACGCTCGCGAGCGCGCCGAGGCTGCAGCCATAGCGCACCTGCTCGATCGCGCCCGGCGAAGAGCAGAACGCACCGGTGGGATCTTGGGCGTTGGTGACGGGAGACAGCATCGATGAACTCTTTCAGGCCGGCTCGGCGATCGGCGCGTAGGGATCGGTCTCTGCCAACCACCAAGGCTGGTACGGAAACGAGCTGTGCGCGGCGACGTCTTCGTAGAACCGCTTGCGCGGCAGCACGCGCAGGATGGCGCGGCCGATCGTCAGCAGGCCTTCGTAACCGAGGCCGTCGTTGGAATAGAAAATCGGCAGCACCGGAATGCCCATTCGCCCGGCCAGCACCGCCAGCGTGCCGGTGTGTCGGCAGATCACGAAGTCCGGCTTGGCCCGTAGTAGCGCGGCGTGGGCCTGGAAATGCTGATCCGGGCTCACCGTATAGTTCGGGATGTCGCCCCAGGCATCGACGAGGTGGCCGAGCGAATCCTGCTGCGGATCACCTGAATCGGTGGTCGGATCGTGGTGAAACGAGAACGCATCGTCGACGGTGACGCCGAGTTCGCGCAGATCGGTGATCAGCCCGTGCGCGAATGCGGCACCGGCCGCCACGAAGCCCCGCTTGCCAGTCAGCGCCTTGCGCAGACGTGCGAGTTCCGGCGCGATGCGTGCCCGTTCGCTTTCGATCACCGCCTCGACCTTGTCGGAGGTGCCGGTCAGCCGCGCGATATCGCGCAGCCAGTTGTCGGTGGCGTCCAGCCCATAGGGCAGCGGCGCCCTCACCTCCGGCACGCCGAACTCCTGTTCGAGCCCGGTGGCGAGATACGACAGCACGAAACACATCGTCACCGTCGCCGCGGCTTCCGACATCTGCGCCAGCCGTTCCAGTGTATTGCCGCCCATCACCAGATTGACCCGCAGCCCGAGCGGATTCAGTAGCGGCGAGAACACGTCGGGGCCGCCGAGATGGATCACGTTGATCAGGTCCGGCTGCTTGGCTCGCGGATATGGCACCAGCCGGCGCAGGATGCCGTGCTCGATCACGTCCCAGCCGCTCGACCAGTGCTTCGATTTGAACCCTTCGCAATGCAGGGTGACGACCGGGATGCCAATCTCGTCCTCGACCCGCTTGGCAGCGCCATCGACATCGTCGCCGATGATCCCGGTGGCGCACGAGGTCGCCACGAAAATCACCCGCGGCTTGTGGCGCTCATAGGCGTCACGGATGGTGTCCTCCAGGCGGGAGACGCCGCCGAACACCATGTCCTGCTCGCCGAGATTGGTGCAGATCGACTTCGGGTCTTCCAGCTTCCAGCCGCGGCGAGCGGCAAGATCGCGGTAGTAGCGCGCGGTGAACGACTGGCTGGCAGCGCAGCCGATCGGCGAATGCTGCACCACCACCGAATCCTGGATGATGGTGGCGTTGGTGACGGCGATGTGCTCGGCGCACATCGACGCCTGCGCGAATGGCGTCGACTGTTCGCACAGCCGTCGCCCCCCGTTCTCGCACCCCTTTGAACAGCCGTATGTGAAGGCCGAATCCTTGACCAATTGCTCGGCGCGGCCATCCCACTGGGTGATGGTGCCGAGCCGCTGGTCGCGGGTTTCGACCTGGGGAGTCTTCAGATTGAGCGCCATGTGCGCCTCGCAAATTCAGGTGGCGTCGAGCGCCTGGGCGATGTCGGCGATAATGTCGTCGACGCTCTCGATGCCGATCGACAGCCGCACGTAGCCGGGCGTGACACCGGCGGCGAGTTGCTTGTCCGGCGCGAGCTGGGCATGCGTCGTCGACGACGGGTGGATCGCGAGACTATCTGTCACTTATACACATCT
>NZ_QTKI01000022.1:0-24673 GCF_010820945.1 Rhodopseudomonas sp. BR0C11 | reverse complement strand
AACTACGCCGGCGCGCTGTTCGGCATCGCCACCGCGCTGGTGATCGCCCTGCTCACCTATTTCGCGGTGGTGCAGCCGATCCAGCGCTCCCGGCGGATCGCCAATGAGGAGAAGGAAATCTTCGTCCTCACCGGCACCCTACTGTGGGGCATTATGATTCAGGAGGCGATCGCCTACCTGTTCACCAACAACGCCAAGACCGTGCTGCCGATCGTCAACGGCGTAGTCGAGATCTTCGGCGTCCGCACCCCGCGCAACGAGATTTTCACCGCCGTAGTTTGCTGCCTGGTGATCGCGCTGCTGTGGCTCTTGGTGAACCGCACCAAGATCGGCAAGGCGGTGCTCGCAGCCTCGATGAACCCGCGCGGCGTCACCCTGCTCGGGCTCGAACTCACCAACATCTATGTCGTGGTGTGGATCATCTACGGCGTGCTCGCCGGCATCGCCGGCGTGCTGCTCGGCATGTTCCTCGGGGTGTCGTCCTACAGCGTTGGGCCGCTGACTGCGAGTGCGTTTTCGATCGTGGTGCTCGGCGGCCTCGGCAGCGTCTCCGGCTCGCTGATCGCCGCCTTCGTGGTCGGTTATCTCGAAACCTTCACCGCCTACATGATCTCGCCGGCCTACCGCACCATCCCGGCGCTGCTGCTGTTGGTGACGGTGATGTATCTGCGGCCTCAGGGCCTGCTCGGGAGGCGCTGAGATGGGATTCTTCACGTCACGCTTGTTCTGGATCGCGCTGCTGGTGGTCGCAGTCGCCTCGATACTGCCGCTCTATGTCTCGGGCTACATTCTCGGCCTGCTGACGGTGGCGTTCTATTTCGGCGTATTCGCGATGGCCTGGGACCTGCTGTTCGGCTTCGCCGGCGAGGTCAATTTCGGCCCGACCTTCCTGATCGGCGTCGGCGCCTACACCGCCGGCATCATCAACAATCAATACGGCGTGTCGCCGTATTTCTGCATCTTCATCGGCGCGATGGCCTCCGTGGTCGCCGGCTTCATCCTGGCGCTGCCGGCGCTAAGGGTGCGCGGGCCGTATTTCGGCCTGACCACGCTGGTCGCGGTGCTGATGCTGCAGAACTTCATCGTGGTGTTTGCCGACCTCACCGGTGGTGAGATCGGACTGACCATTCCGGACGTCATCACCATCAACGCCGGTGCCAATTACTGGATCGCGCTCGGCTTCATGACGGTGAGCGGCGCGATCCTGTACGGCCTGTCGCAATCGCCGATCGGCTTGGTGTTGCAGGCCTCGGGTCAGGATCCGGTGCAGGCCGGCGCGCTCGGCTTCAACATCGTCAAGCACAAGCTGTTCGCCTTCGTGGTCAGCGCCTTCTTCTCCGGCCTGTCCGGCGCGCTGCTTGTGTTCTACTTCGGCACCGCCTCGGTCGGGACCGTGGTCGACGTCGCAGTCGGCGTGAACGTGATCGTCGCCGCCGTGCTCGGCGGACGGCGCACCGTGATCGGCGCTGCGCTCGGCGCGGTGTTCCTGATCGTCGCCGGCGAATTCCTGCGTCCGACCGGCGAACTCGCCACCTTCATCGTCTCGGCGATCGCTCTGCTCGTCGTGTTGTTCTTCCCCGGCGGCTTCCTCGGAGCGGCCATGTCGCGTGAGGCCCGGACTTGATGGATGCCGTCACCAGCAACTTCGCTCCCACCCTCGAAGTCCGCGGTCTGACCAAACGGTTCGGCGGCCTCACCGCAGTCAAGAACCTGTCGTTCGACCTGCGTCCCGGTGAGATCTTCGGCCTGATCGGACCGAACGGGTCAGGCAAATCCACCGCGATGAAATCGATCATGGGGATCGAACGCCCGACCGCCGGCGAAGTCGTGTTTCAAGGCGAGAACGTCGCCGGCCTACCGGCGCACAAGATCGCCCGCAAGGGCTTCGGCATGGTGTTTCAGCATTCGCGGCCGCTGAACCGGCAGACCGTGCTGGAAAACATCATGGTGGCGCTGCTGCCCGACAGCCTGCTGGCGCTGTTTCATGATCGCGCGCTGGTCGAACGCGCCGAGGCGATTGCCGAACGTGTCGGCCTCGGCGCGGTGATGCGGCGGAAGCCGCCGACGCTGCCGTTCGCAGACTTGCGCCGCCTCGAATTGGCCAAGGCAATCGCGCGCGATCCCAAGGTGGTGCTGGTCGACGAGCCGTTCGCCGGCCTGACGCTGGCAGAGGTCGGCACTTTCTCCGAACTGATCGCCGGCTTCCGCGATGAAGGCCGTGCAGTGCTGCTGGTCGATCACAACGTCAAAAGCGTCGCCGCGCTGGTCGACCGCGTGCTGGCGATGTATCTCGGCGAAGAGATCTGCACCGGCGCCGCCGGCGAGGTGATGAAGAACGAGACCGTGCGCCGGGTGTATCTCGGCGGCGCGATCGAGACCTCAGCCCGGCCGGAGACCAGCTTTCACGACAAGGTGCCGCTGCTGCAGGTCGAGAACGTCAACGTGTTCTACGGCAAGGCGCAGGCGCTGGAGAACGTCTCGATCCACGTCCACGAGGGCGAGTTCGTCTCGGTGGTCGGCCTCAACGGCGCCGGCAAGACCACGCTGTTCAACACAATCTCCGGGCTCCTGCCCTACACCGGCGCGATCAAGCGCGGCGGCGAGCTGCTTCGCGGCACTTCGGCGGCCAAAATCGCCCGCGACGGCATCGTGCAGTGCCCGGAATCCCGCGAACTGTTCGGCGAGATGACGGTGCGCGAAAATCTCGATCTCGGTGGCTATCACCTCGCCGACGACGTCCGCGACAAACAGATCGAATGGCTGTTCGATCTGTTTCCGATCCTGCGGGAACGTCATGGTCAGCTCGCGCAGACCTTGTCCGGCGGCGAGCAGCAGATGCTCGCGATCGGCCGCGCGCTGATGATGCAGCCAAAGATCCTGATCCTGGACGAGCCGACGCTCGGGCTCGCGCCAGTGATCCTGGAGCAGCTGTCAAAGGCGCTGGAGAAGCTGCGCCAGACGTCGTCGATCACCGTGCTGCTCGGCGAACAGAACGTCACCTTCGCGCTGCCGCACGCGGACCGTGTCTATGTGCTCGAGCACGCCCGCATCGTTTGGGAAGGCGATCCGGCGCGCTTTGCCGCCGAGGCCGGAGAGGGCTATCTGTAACGGCGGCGTCCGGCCGAACCGGACTTCACCGAAGGGCACTCGATGGACCTGCATCTGCGCGGCAAGCGCGTCCTCATCACCGGCGCGTCGAAGGGCATCGGCGCCGCCGCGGCCGAAGCTTTCGCCGAGGAAGGCTGTCACCTGCGGCTCGCCGCCCGCAACAAGGATGCGCTGGAAGCCCTCGCCGCCCGGCTCCGCGACCAGCACGGCGTTGGCGTCGCAGTCCATGTCGCCGACCTGCGCAACAAGACAGACCTGTCGCAGCTCGCCGCTCAAGCGACCGATATCGACATCCTGGTCAACAATGCCGGCGATATTCCGCGCGGCACGATCGATGCGATCGACGACGCGACCTGGCGCCATGCGTGGGATCTGAAAGTGTTCGGCTTCATCGATCTCACCCGCTTGGTGTACGCGCAGATGAAGGCGCGCGGCGGCGGCGTTATCATCAACGACATCGGCGCAGCCGGCGAACGGCTCGACCCCGGTTATATCTGCGGCTCCGCTGGCAACGCTGCGCTGATGGCATTCA
The DNA here is from genome assembly GCF_010820945.1 of Rhodopseudomonas sp. BR0C11. NCBI lineage: Bacteria > Pseudomonadati > Pseudomonadota > Alphaproteobacteria > Hyphomicrobiales > Nitrobacteraceae > Rhodopseudomonas > Rhodopseudomonas sp. BR0C11. Next base: position 21,033 of record NZ_QTKI01000022.1, on the reverse strand, counting down.
CCCGGGCGCTCGGCAGCCGCAGCCTCGCCGACAACATCCGCGTCGTCGGCATCAACCCCGGCCCGGTCGGCACCGATCGCTATCTCGGGCGGATGAAGGGCCGTGCCAAAGCCGAACTCGGCGACGAGAGCCGCTACCTCGAACTGCAGAAAAACCTTCCGCTCGGCCGCCCGGCGCAGCCGCGCGAGATCGCCGACCTGATGGCCTATCTGGCGTCCGACCGGTCCGGCTACACCACCGGAGCAATCTTCTCGGTCGATGGCGGCCTCAGCGCGGGCTGGCCGGCCTGAACCGCAACGGCCGCGCCGGCCGCAACTCAGCCATGACGGTGCTGCCGCGCAGGCCTTTCGCCACAGCCGTGCCGCAACGGATCGTCAACCGCACGGGCGTCACAACGTCGCTGTTTGATTCAACGCAAGCGGCGCCGTCAGCGCCGCGGCGTATCAAATGACACCTGCAATCGGAGATTTCGCCATGGCCTCATCGCTCACCCCTCCCACATCTGAGCCCATGCCCGGTTTGCCGGTGCTGTCGCACATCCGCAAAGACTTCATCTGGGGCGTGTCGACGGCGAGCTTCCAGATCGAAGGCGCCGCCAACGAAGACGGCCGCGGCCAGAGCATCTGGGACGTGTACTGCCGCGCCGGCTACGTCGCCAACAACGACACCGGCGACGTCGCCTGCGATCACTATCATCGCTATCAGGAAGACGTCGCGCTGATGAAGGCGCTTGGGATTCAGGTGTATCGGTTTTCGATCGCCTGGCCGCGGATCTTCCCGCAAGGCACCGGCGCGATCAACGAGCCCGGCCTCGCCTTCTATGATCGCCTGATCGACGCGCTGGAAGCTGCCGGCATCGAGCCGTGGATCTGTCTGTATCACTGGGATCTGCCGCAAGCGCTGGAAGAGCGCGGCGGCTGGATGAATCGCGAGATCGTCGGCTGGTTCGCCGACTATGCCCGGGTGATCGGCGAGCGCTACGGAAAGCGGGTGAAGCATTTCGCGACCTTCAACGAGCCCGGCATCTTCAGCCTGTTCAGCCGCTCATTCGGCGCGCGCGACCGCAGCGCGGATGAGAAGCTGCATCGCTGGATTCATCACGTCAATCTGGCGCACGGCGCCGCCGTCGACGTGCTGCGCGAGACCGTCCCCGACGCCAAGATCGGATTGGTCACCAACTATCAACCGGTGTACCCGTCGAGCGACAAGCCGGAAGACGTCGCCGAGGCCAAGCTGATCAGCGACTATTGGAATCGCGCTTTCGCCGACCCGCAGTATCGCGGCGAGTACCCCGACCTGATCCGCGACGCCATCAAGCCGTTCATCCAGCCCGGCGACATGGAGCGCATCCACCGGCCGCTCGACTGGTTCGGCCTGAACCATTACAGCCCCGTCTATATCAACTCAGATCCGAACGCGATCGTTGGCCTCGGCTGGGGCCCGAAGCCGGAAGGCATTCCGCGCTCACCGATCGACTGGACGATCGAGCCGGACGCCTTCCGCGATACGCTGATTGAGATCAGCCGCCGCTACGGCAAGCCGGTCTACGTCACCGAGAACGGCTACGGCAGCAATATCGAGAAACCCGACGCCAACGGCGAGGTGATCGACCCCGGCCGCATTGCCTTCCTGCGCGACTACATCACCGCGCTCGACCAGGCGGTCGCCGCCGGCGCCGATGTCCGCGGCTACATGGTCTGGTCGCTGCTCGACAATTTCGAATGGGAATCCGGCTACAGCGTCCGCTTCGGGCTGATCTACATCGACTATGCGACGCTGCGCCGGATCCCGAAGGCGTCGTTCAACTGGTTCGCCGACGTGATCCGTCACGCCCGCGGCGCGAGCGCCTGAAACAGCCGGCGGGACTTTTACGACGACGCCAATTCGCGCGACGCCTCGGCCGGCGTCGCCGGCGTGCGGTCCGGCATCGCATCGATTGCGGCCAGCAGGGCGGCGACGCGGTTGGCCGACGAGCGCCAGTCCGCCAACCGCTGATAATTGTCGACCAGCCAGTTCACCGCGCCCTGCACGGTGACGAACGCCGCCGCGCTCTGCGTCACCTCGCCGAGCGTCATCGCGCCGGCGAGATATTTCGGAAAGCACAGGAAATACGCGGCGACCGGCGCGAACAGGAAGTTGCTGTGCGACACCAGCGTCATGTCGACGAGCTGCCAGCACAGTTCGCGCCACGACCGCAGCACTTCCTGCAGACGCCGCGCCAGCTTCGCCATCCAAGCCTTCTCGTCGGCCTCGCTGGCGGGACGCCCGCCGCGCATCACCTCGGCTGCCGCCCGGAATTCCGCCTCGTTCTGATTGCGCCGCTCGCTGATGCTGGTCATGCGCCGGCCGAACCACAGCATCAGCGCGGTCATCAGAGTGGAATATCCGACCACACCTACCACGAGGTAGCCCGGGATCTCGGCGCGATGTCCGAATACGCTGATGTCGATGCTGCCGCCGACGCTCCACAGCACGCTGAAGAAGGTCAGCGCCGTCAGCACCGACGACAGAAACGCCAGGATCAGATCGACCGGGGAGTCGGTGGCGATCCGGACATCCTCGGCGAGGCGATATTCCGGGTTCTCGGCGCCGTGATCTGTACCATCGATTGGGACGTTGTGGTCCTTTCGCGACCAGCGCGCCAGGATTTCACATGTCATGGACTCGCGCCATTTGCGCTGCCCGGTCATGCGGCCCCACACCGAGGTCGCAGCGACCAGCACGCTGGTGGCGGCCAGCATCACGAATATCCCGGTCTGCGCCCACAAGGCGCCGGCATCACGTCGTTCGAGTGCATCGAAGAAATGCCGATTCCACAAATTGAGATAAAACTGAACCAGCAGTTGTGCGAGCACGACGCCGATCAGCACCACGATCAGGCCCGTGACGCGCGGCTTGCCGCTCAGCCAAAATCTGCGGGACAGCAGCCAGAACCCGGTCAGGTTGTGGCCGTTCGAGTCGTTATGTGAGAAGAGTCCCATGACGCGATATAAGGCCCGGACCGGCAGGTTGTGAAGCGGTCCGGGGTACCCATTGCGTCTAGTCTTGGTATCCGGTCCAAAAGCGCTGACGGTGATGTACTGATACCGCCGCGCGATCAACTCAGGGGAGTTACAGGGTGGCGGCAGATCAGGCGCTGGTAAAGGAAACCGCTTGTGCAGTGGTCGACAAGCTCAAGTCCGGCGAGGTGACACCGATCGAGGTTCTCGACGTGCTGCAAGAGCGGATTGCCGAAGTCGACGGCGCCGTCAATGCTCTCCCCACGCTGTGCTTCGATCGCGCGCGCGCTCACGCCGCCGAGCTGATGAAGAAACCGCCGGCGGAGCGCGGTCTTCTCGCCGGTCTGCCGGTGCCGATCAAGGATCTCACCGCGGTCGCAGGCGTGCTCACCACCCAGGGCTCGCCGATTTACAAGGACAATGTCCCCGCCCGCTCCGACCTGATGGTCGAGCACCTCGAAGCCAATGGCGGCGTGGTCTACGCCAAGTCGAACACGCCGGAATTCGGCGCCGGCGCCAATACGTTCAACGAAGTGTTTGGCGCGACGCGCAACCCGTGGGATCTGTCGCGCTCGGCGGCGGGCTCGTCCGGCGGCGCTGCGGCGGCCCTTGCATCGGGCACCGCATGGCTGGCCCACGGCTCCGACATGGGCGGCTCTCTGCGCAATCCGGCGAGCTTCTGCGGCATCGTCGGTCTGCGCCCGAGCTTCGGCCGAGTCGCGCACACCCCGGCGGCGAAGATCGACCGCAATCTCGGCGTCCAGGGCCCGATGGCCCGCAATGTCGAGGACGTCGCGCTGCTGCTCGACGCGATGAGCGGTGAATACGCCGCCGACCCACTGTCGATCCCCTCGCCCGCCACCTCGTTCCTCGCTGCAGCGCGGTCGCGGCAGAAGCCGCTGCGCGTGGCATATTCGCCCGACCTCGGCATCACCCCGGTCGATCCGGAAGTCGCCGCCGTCACCCGCAAGGCGGCCGAACGCTTCGCCGAAGCCGGCGTGATCGTTGAAGAGGCGCAGCCGGATCTGTCCGAAGCGCATGAGTGCTTCCAGGCACTGCGCGCGTTCGACTTTGCGATCAGCAAGGCCGATCTGCTGCGCACCAAGCGCGACCTGCTGAAGCCGGAAGTGATCTGGAATATCGAACAGGGGCTGAAGCTCAGCGTCGACGATCTCGCCAAGGCCGAAGCGCAGCGGGTGGCGATGGCGGCGCGCGCGATCGAGTTCTTCAAGACCTACGATCTGCTGCTGTGCCCGGCAACGATCACCGCGCCGTTCCCGGTCGAGCAGCGCTACCTCGCCGAATGCAACGGCCACACCTTCGGCAACTATGTCGAATGGCTCGGCATCGTCTATGCGATCACGCTGGTGTGCTGCCCGGCCCTGTCGCTGCCTTGCGGCTTCACCGCAACCGGGCTGCCGATCGGCCTGCAGATGGTGGCAAAACCGCGCAACGAAGCCGGCCTGCTCGCCGGCGCCGCACTGCTCGAGGATATCCTCGGCCTGAAGAGCACCACCCCGATCGACCCGCGCCCGGCGCCTGCCAGCCTGTAGGCGCCCTCGGGACTGGCGGTTGCAACACGCTGTGCTACTCTCACGCGTGTTGCAACACCGATAGATCCGCCGACAAAGGCGGACGATAGGGAAACGCCAATGTCCGATCACCTGAGAGCGTCCGAGACGCTGAAAATCCACGTCGACCAGGACAAGTGTCAGGGCCATGCGCGCTGCAAAGCGCTGGCTCCTGAATTGTTCGAGCTCGATGACTATGGAAATGCCCACGAAACCGGCGACGGCACGGTGCCTACCGCGCTGATCGACCAGGCATGGCTGGCCAAGTCCAACTGCCCCGAGAATGCGATCGTCATCGACGAAGCTTGATCACTCCGCCTTCTCCCCGTTCGAGCGGCGCCAAGACCGCACCGACATTCAGCAGTGGAAACGCCAGACATGAGCGAACGCGCACCCGTCACCGACTGGGTCAATGACTTCGACCACACCGATCCGCGCTGGACCGAGAACCCCTATCCGATCTGGGACGAGCTGCGCTCGGCAAGTCCGCTGGTCCACACCGACCGGTTTCTCGGCTGCTACATGCCGACCACGTTCGCGGCGGTGAAAGAGATCTCCTACGACACCGATCACTTCTCGTCGCGGCGGATCATCGTCCGCAACGTCCGCTCGGCATCGCCGCCGCCGGCACCGCCGATCACTTCCGATCCGCCCGAGCATAAACCAGCCAAGCGGCTGCTATTGCCCCCGTTCACGCCCGATGCGGTCGCCAAGCTCGAGCCGCGGGTGCGCGAGATCTGCAACGAACTGATCGACGCCTTCATCGAAGACGACGGCTGCGACGCCGCCACCGCCTACACCAAGCACATTCCGGTCAAGACCATCTGCCACATGCTCGGCATTCCGGAAGACGACAGCGACATCTTCATTCGCTGGATTCACGAGATCCTCGAACTCGGCATCAACGACGACGCCATCCTGATGAAGGCGGTGTTCGAAATGAGCGCCTACTTCCACGGCCATATCGAGCACCGCAAGCAAAAGCCGACCGACGACCTGATCACCACGCTGATGAATGCCCGCGACGACAAGGGCCAGCCGCTGTCGGACGCGCATGTGCTCGGCTCGCTTCGGCTGTTGCTGATCGCCGGCATCGACACCACCTGGAGCGCGATCGGCGCGGCGCTGTGGCACCTCGCCACGCATCCGGCCGACCGCGAACGGCTGCTGGCCGAACCCGAGCTGATGCCGACCGCGATCGAGGAGTTTCTGCGTGCCTACTCGCCCGTGACGATGGCTCGCGAGGTGATGAAGGAGACATCGATCGCCGGCTGCCCGGTGAAGCCGGGCAACATGGTGCTGTTGTCGTTCCCCGCCGCTAATCGCGATCCATCGGTGTTTCCCGAGGCCGACCGCGTGATGATCGACCGCAAGGAGAATCCGCATGTCGCGTTCGGACTCGGCATTCATCGCTGCGTCGGTTCCAATCTGGCGCGGATGGAGATGACGGTTGCGATCGAGGAGTGGCTGAAGCGGATTGCTTCGTTTAGGCTCGACCCGTCACAAAAAGTGCGCTGGTCCGAGGGCACAGTCCGGGGCCCGCGCAGCCTGCCACTGCTGTTCGGCAAGCCGAGCTGAGCCCTCGCCCGAAAGGTCGCCGATGTCCGACGATGCTGAACTGCCGCCGGAGTCCAAACTCACACGCAGCAAGCAGCGCTGGGCGGCAGAAGGCAAATTTCTCACCGGCCGGCACGTCCGGCCGGATGAGCAACGGCTGCCGCCGGGCCAGCATCTGGTCAAAGACTGGCCGGTGCTCGATCTCGGCTTGACGCCGCAGATCGGCCGCGACCGCTGGCGGCTCGACGTCTACGGCGCGGTGGCGCAGCCGGTGTTTTGGGATTGGGCGCAGTTCATGGCCCAGCCGCAGGCCGACATCGTCTCCGATATCCATTGCGTGACCACCTGGTCGCGCTACGACAATCGCTGGCAGGGGCTCGCGACACGAACGTTGCTCGACGCCTGCCAGCCGACCGATGCCGCCCGCTACGTCGTGCTGCACAGCTACGATGGCTACACCACTAATCTATCGATCGAGGACTTCGCCGCCGCGGATGCGCTGATCGCGCACAGCTGGTCTGGCGCGCCGCTCGATCAGGAGCACGGCGGCCCGGTGCGTCTGGTCGTGCCGCATCTGTATTTCTGGAAGAGTGCGAAGTGGCTGCAGGCCATCGAATTCCGCGATGACGACGCGCCCGGCTATTGGGAGGTCCGCGGCTATCATAACCGCGGCGATCCATGGCAAGAGCAACGCTATTCGAGTGATTGACGCCGCGCCGGTCATTCCGGGGCGCGCCGACAGGCGCGAACCCGGAATGACGATCTGTGGCGAAGAGAGTCCACCCGTCATTGCGAGCGAAGCGAAGCAATCCAGCCTCGTGCACTGAAGTGGATTGCTTCGTCGCTTCGCTCCTCGCAATGACGAAGAGACATCAGGAGTACTCAAGATGCCCACCGAACGTTTCCAATTTCCAGGCAGCGGCGGGCATCAACTCGCGGCGGCGCTCGATCTGCCGGATGCAAAGCCGCTCGCCTATGCGCTGTTCGCGCATTGCTTCACCTGCAGCAAGGACAACCTGGCGGCACGGCGGATCTCGGCGGCGCTGGCGGCGCGCGGCATCGCTGTCCTTCGCTTCGACTTCACCGGATTGGGGGCCAGCGAGGGAGAGTTCGAGAACGCGACGTTTTCGTCCAATGTCGCCGACCTTGTATTAGCGGCGGACCATCTCCGCGCGGCACATCGGGCGCCGTCGCTGCTGATCGGCCACAGCCTCGGCGGCGCTGCGGTGCTGGCAGCCGCGGCGCAGATCCCGGAGGCCAAGGCGATCGCCACCATTGCGGCGCCATCCGATCCGTCGCACGTCACCGGACTGTTTGCCGGTCAGGTCGAGACGATCCGCACCGAAGGCCGCGACGATGTTTCGCTTGCCGGCCGCACCTTTACGATCAAGCGGGAGTTTCTCGACGACATCGCCGAACACAATCTGATGGCCGAGGTCGCCAAGCTGCACAAAGCGCTGCTGATCCTGCACGCGCCGACCGACGACACTGTCGGCATCGACAACGCCACCAAGATCTTTCTCGCAGCGAAGCACCCGAAGAGCTTCGTCTCGCTCGATCACGCCGACCATCTGCTGAGCGATCGCCGTGACGCGACCTACGCGGCGAGCGTGATCGCCGCATGGTCGCAGCGCTACATCGATGCCGAGCCGCCGGCCCCGACGGCGGGCGCGCCCGAAGTGCCGCGCCTCGTCACCGTGCAGGAAACCGGCGATGGCAAGTTCCAGCAGCAGATCCGCGTCGGACCGCATCGGCTACTGGCCGACGAGCCGGCCAGCGTCGGCGGCCGCGACAGCGGGCCTGGTCCCTACGATCTCTTGCTGTCCGCGCTCGGCGCCTGCACTTCGATGACGATGCGGCTCTATGCCGAACGCAAGGCGCTGCCGCTCGATCGCGTCACGGTGACGCTGAGCCACGCCAAGATCCACGCCGAGGACTGCGCCGAATGCGAAACCAAGGTCGGTCTGCTCGACCGTATCGAACGGGTGATCGGCATCGAGGGTGATCTGTCCGCCGAGCAGCGCGCCAAGCTGATCGAGATCGCCGACAAATGCCCGGTGCACCGCACCCTCACCTCGGAAGTCAGCATCATCACGCGCAGCGCCGATTGACGCTGCCGGCCGCTTCCCCGACACTGCCGAAAAACAACATCAGGGAGGCGGCGATGCCGGCAGTGGCGCGGATCGATCCAAAAACGATCTTCACGTCCGACGAATGGGCGCAGCTGACGCATCGCAGCTCGGCTCGCGGCCTGTGGCTGGTGGCGCATGCCTGGGGCTGTATCGCCCTCGCCGTCGCGCTGGTGACGATCTGGCCGAACCCGCTGACCTGGCTGATTGCGGTGATGATCGTCGGCACCAGGCAGCTCGGCCTCGCCATCCTGATGCACGAGGCGGCGCATGGCGGTCTGCACCGCAATCCGAAGCTCAACGAGTGGATCGGGCAATGGCTATGCGCGGTGCCGGTCGGCGCCGACCTGCCGGCGTATCGGCGCTATCATCTGCAGCATCACAAATACACCCAGCAGCCGGAGGATCCGGATCTGGTGCTGTCGGCGCCGTTCCCCATCAGCAAGGACAGCTTCGCCCGCAAGGCGATCCGCGACCTCACCGGGCAAACCTTCGTCAAGCAGCGGCTGCCGGCGTTGAAGGCGCTGTTCGCGCCGATGGACAGCGGCGCGCCGAAGCACGACAGCTTCGTCGCGAGCGGCAAAGCGCGCACCCAGCGTTTCCTCGCGGCCAATGCCGTGTTGCTGCTGCTGTTCTGGCTGGCCGGCGCCGGGGTTTGGTTCGTCGGCGTCTGGCTGGTGGCGATGGCGACTTGGCTGCCGCTGGTGACGCGGGTGCGCAACATCGCCGAACACGCCTGCACCTCGACCGGCGCCGATCCGTTCAGCCAAGCCCGCACCACGCTGGCCAATCCGCTGGAGCGCGCGCTGATCGCTCCGTATTGGGTCAACTACCACGCCGAGCATCATCTGTTCATGTACCTGCCCTGCTACAATCTGCCGGAAGCGCACCGGCTGCTGCAGCAAAAGGGCCTGCTCGACCGCGTCACCGTGGCGCCGTCGTATTGCGACGTGCTCAAACTGGCGACGACGCGGCCCCGCGCGGTGGCGGCGGAGTAGCTGCGCCCCTGCTCCTCGGATCAGCGCCGGACGCCTCGTCGTCGTCATCCCTCGCCTCCTTCATCACCCCTTTCTCCTCCTTCATCACCACTTCCTCTTTCATCATCGCCCTTTCTCCGTCGTCATCCGATTTCCGTCGTCATCCCCCGCGCATGCGGGGGACCCAGTATTCCAGAGCTCCTGTGGTGCAACTTCCGCACGGCACAACGAGCGCTCTGGGATAATGGATCGTCCGGACAAGCCGGACGATGACGGTGATGGTTGGAGCGAGCGCTCCGCTCTGCGCTGCCCTCTTGCCCTGCCTACCGCGACCATCGATTCAAATCCCAAACAGCCATGCCTGCGCAGTCTCGCGGCGCCGACGGCGTCCGAGTTGTGCGCCCGTCGCTATCGCAGCGAGGGGCGGATCATCGCGTGGTCGCGCGACGAGACGGTCGCCGCCGGCGTTTCAGCGCCGCCGGACACCGATGGTGTAGGACGGCCGCTGCGCGGCTTCGCGCTGGCTTCGGATCAGGCGCAGATCGTCGTCGAGGTAGATGTTTTCCATCATCGGCTTGGCCTGAAACGACTTCGCCAGCCGCTTCGCTGACGCCGCGTCAAGGCCGCTGAGGTCGGGAGCGCCCAGGGTGGCGTTCGGAGCCTCGGCGCGATCAAGCTTCTGTGCCAGCACCGCGTCGACCCATGCCTCGGCATCGTCGATGCTGAGGCCCTTGTCGCGCCGGCCGCGTGCGACCTCGATGCCGATATTCTCGATCAGCCACCGCCCGCCTGTGACCTCGAACCGCTGCACCAGCATCAGGTTGCAGGCGAGGCCGAGGGGCGTCAGCCTGTGCAGCAGCGCGTTCTGGTGCCCCGGCGCATGGTGCGCGACGTTGGCGTAGAAGCCGCGGTCACGGAAGATCTGGTAGGACTGCGACGGAATCCGGCCCGGCAGCGCATGGTGAAACGGGATGGTCGACCACACCGGCGTCCACACCCCGATCACCGCCGCGACCTGATCCTCGGCGCGCGGATGCGGATTGCGCCGCGTCAGCTCGTCGACATAGGGCGCGAGCGGACCGTCCAGCAGTGCGAGCTTCTCGCTCAGCCGCTTGTCGTCCTGCCCTTCGACCAGTTGCAGCAGCCTGGTCTTGAGGGCCTGCGTACTCAGCACCGCGAGATCGGCGCCGTTCACCTTGTCCAGCATCGGCAGGGGTCTCCGGTCATGAGCGAACGTCGCACTTGCACGACGGACCTCTCTTGCCGGTCCGCCAGGGTGGCCGGGCGCCGCTCGATCGGGGCAGCCGGCGGACCTTCAACCCTCGCCGGAGTAGCAAGGTTCCTGTTTGGAAACCGGTATAATAAGCGGGTGAACCGTGCGGGCGACGTGATGAGTTGGCCGGCGGCGAAACGTCCGACGGCTTCGACGTGATACCGGGTCGAGAGAACTAATCGGGTCTGATGATCACCCGGTCGCGCGATGAGCCTGCCACTGCACGATACGCGGCCTGTGCTTGATCGAGCGGATAGACCGCCCCATCGACGATCGGGAACGGCTTGAGATGGCCGCCAGCGAAGCCGTCGCCGAGCGAGCGCAGCACCTCGCCGGTCGCGATCGAGGAGAACGCCAGCGTGTCGATGCCGACGTAAGTATGTTGGCCGCGATAGAAGGCAAGAATGTCGAACTCGACGATCCGGTGCACGGCGGCGATCAGGATCTGCCGGCCGCGCAGCGCCAGGCACTGGTTCGCCGCCTTGAAGTACGGATCGCCGACGGTGTTGAACACCACATCGGCGCCCTTGCCGCCGGTGAGCTCACGCACCTTGGCGGCGACGTCGGTGGACGATGAGTCGATGATCTCCACCGGCGCGGTGGCATGGCCCGCATAGGCTTCCGCCTTGCGCACCACACCGATCAACCGGGCGCCGCGCCAGCTCGCGATCTGCGCCGCCGCCTGCCCGACCTTGCCGTTGATGCCCATGATCACCAGCGTCTCGCCGGCCGCGAGCGCGGCGCGGCGCAGGCCTTCGGTCGCGGTGACGAACGGCACGCCGATGCCGGCCGCCTGTTCCCACGGCACGCTCGCCGGCTTCTCGACCAGCGCATCGGCCTCGACCACCAAATGGCTTGCATGGGTGCCGTCGCGGCGGATGCCGAGATCGCCGGACGAGCCGAACACATCGCGGCCGATCCATTCGGCTGGACCGTCGATCACCCGGCCGGCGAAATCGCGGCCCGGCGTGCGGGGAAACACCGCGTAAGGCATCAGCCCGGTCGCGGCCTTGACGTCGGACGGATTGACCGCCGCCGCCTTCACCTCGATCAGCACTTCGGAGGCCGCGCGCCGTGACAGCTGCAGGGTCTCGATGACCGGCTCGATCGCCGCGACATCAGCCGCCTTGTGGTGCAGGCGAACGCAACGTGCCTCGATCGACATCGCAGCGGTAACAGAGGAATCGGTCATGGTGACGGTCTCGGCAGGAAAACGGCGCCGCGCGCGAGCGGCACCGCGTTGTGCCAGATTCCGCCGCGGCGGGCTATGCGGCCGGCCGGGAGCTCATCGTCAACAGATCATAGCGCGCCACCGGTTCGCCATTCTGGTTGACGACCTCGACGTCCCAGCGCACCTCGCCATATTCCGGCCGCCGCGCCGGCGACTTCTGCTTCACGGTGAGCTTCACCTTGATGCTGTCGTCGGGCGAGACGGGTTTCAGGAAGCGCAGATTGTCGAGCCCGTAATTGGCGAGCAGCGGGCCCGGCGCGGGATCAACGAACAGGCCGGCGGCGAACGCCAGGATCAGATAGCCGTGGGCGACACGGCCGGGGAAGAACGGATTGGCCTTGGCGGCGGCCTCGTCCATGTGGGCGTAGAAGGTGTCACCGGTGAAATGCGCGAAGTGCTCGATGTCTTCGAGCGTAATCGGCCGGCTCGCGGTCTCGATGCTCTGGCCGATCGTGAGCTGATTGTAGTTCAGCTTGAATGGATGCACCTCGGCGGCGGGCGCCGGCGCGCCGCGCGTCCATGTGCCGGTGAGGCGCGCGAGGCGGCGCGGCGAGCATTGGATCGCGGTGCGCTGCATGTAGTGATACACGCTGCGCAAGCCGCCGAGTTCTTCTCCACCCCCGGCGCGGCCCGGACCGCCATGCAGCAGCGCCGGCAGCGGCGTGCCGTGGCCGGTGGATTCTGCCGCATCGTCGCGATCGACGATCAGCAGGCGGCCGTGGAACGGCGCCAGGCCGAGGATCATCTGCTCGGCGATCGTATCGTCATAAGTGAATAGCGACGCCACCAGGCTGCCCTCACCTCGGCGGACCAACTCGATCGCCTGCGCGACATCGTCATAGGCCAGCACGGTCGCGACCGGGCCGAACGCCTCGGTGGCGTGAACGTGGCTGGCCTGCATCGGGTCGCGCGCGCGGAGCAACACCGGCGACAGATAAGCGCCGGCCTGAGTATCGATGCCCTCACCTTCGCAGGCGTTCGGATCGCCGAACACGATCTCGGCCTCGCTCTGCAGCGTCGCGATCGCGGCGCGCACCGCCTCGCGCTGGCTGCGACTGACCAAGGGGCCCATCGCCTTGTCGTCGCGGCGCGGATCACCGAGCCTGACGTCGGCGAGCTTGGCCTTCAGCGCCTCGACCACTGCCACCTCCTGCTCGCGCGGCACCAGCACACGGCGGATCGCGGTGCACTTCTGCCCGGCCTTGGCGGTCATCTCGCGCACGATCTCGCGGACAAACAGATCGAACTCCGGCTCGGCCGGCGTGATATCAGGGCCGAGAACCGCGGCGTTCAGCGAGTCGCGCTCGGCGATGAAGCGGATCGAATGGCGGGCGACGTTCGGATGCGCGCGCAGCTTCTCGCTGGTCTGCAGCGAGCCGGTGAAGGCAATCACGTCCTGGCCGTTCAGATGATCGAGCAGATCGTCGAGGCCGCCGCAGACGAGCTGCAGCGCGCCTTGCGGCAGCAGCGTCGACTCGTCGATCAGCTTGACCAGCGCCTCCGCCACATAGGCCGTCGCCGTCGCTGGCTTGGCGATCACCGGCACGCCCGCCAGCAGCGCCGGCGCGAGCTTTTCCAAGAGGCCCCAGCACGGGAAATTGAACGCATTGATATGCACCGCGACGCCGTGCAGCGGCGACAGGATGTGCTGGCCGACGAAGCTGCCGCGCTTCGACAAGGCCTCGACCTCGCCCTCGGTGATGAAACTCGCATCCGGCAACTCGCGGCGGCCGCGCGAGGCGAACGCCGCGAGCGTGACCAGACCGCCGTCGACATCGATCGCATTGTCGCGGCGGTTGGCGCCGGTGTCGGCCGCGAGCGCGTAGAGCTGTTCCTTGCGCTCGCCCAAGTAAGCGCCGAGCGCCTTCAACATATCGGCGCGCTCGTGAAACGACAGCTTGCGCAAATTCGGCCCGCCGACCTGCCGGGCATGGCGGACGATGGCCGCGAAATCGAGTCCCGCGCTGGACGCACGCGCCACGACGCGGCCGTCGGTCGCGCTCGGAATATCGACCAGCCCGGCCGACGGCGTCTCCCAACGATCGCAGGCGAGGCTTTGCAGGATGGCGGTCATGGCGTCTCTCCCCGACGTGTGGTCCGCGATCGCGGCGCGGTTTGACGTCCGCGCCGGCCGTTGACACGATGATTGCTTGGGCTAATAATTGACTGACCGATCGTTCAATTCAAGAGGCTTTGCGAAAGCCCGCGACGTGAGGGAGAGAAACGTGACCGACCTGATCGCCGATCAGGCGTCGTGGCCTTGCGCCATGTCGCAGTCTTGCGCTTGCAGGAGCCCGCAGTGACCGTGGCGGCTCCGCAGACGCAGGCCGAACCATCGCCGGATCAACTGGCGCGAGCCTGTGCCGATGCGATGTGGGCGAACGATCACGCCAGCAAGGCGCTCGGCATGGAGATCGTCGAGATCGGCGCCGGCTTCGCGACGCTGGCGATGACGGTGACCACCGACATGGTCAATGGCCACGGCATCGCCCATGGCGGCTTCATCTTCACCCTCGCCGACTCTACCTTCGCCTACGCCTGCAACTCCTACAACGACTCGACCGTCGCGGCGCAGGGCGCGATCACCTTCATCCGCCCAGGCAAACTCGGCGCCCGGCTGGTCGCCACCGCGCGCGAAGTGTCGCGCTCCGGCCGCAGCGGCATCTACGACGTCCGCGTCACCTCGGGTTCGACGGTGATCGCCGAATTCCGCGGCCATTCGCGCTCGATCGGCGGCACGCTGGTGCCACCGCAACAACCAGACCCACGCTGAGGGAGGAGACGGCGATGGCCGCAACCGTGCACCAGATCAAGCCGGGCACCTACAATCCCGAACTCGACGACGCCGAACGCGCCTCGCGCGATGAGATCGTCGCGCTGCAGACCAAACGGCTGGCCTGGTCGCTGAAACACGCCTACGACAACGTCGCGCACTACAGAACCGCGTTCGACCGCAAGGGCGTGCATCCGTCGGACTTCCGCCAGCTCTCCGATCTGTCGAAATTTCCGTTCACGGTGAAGACCGATCTGCGCGACAACTACCCATTCGCGATGTTCGCAGTGCCGCGCGAAAACCTGGTGCGGGTTCATGCCTCGTCCGGCACCACCGGCAAGCCGATCGTGGTCGGCTACACGCAAAAGGACATCGACACCTGGGCCACCGTGATGGCGCGCTCGCTGCGCGCCGCCGGCGCGCGGCGCGGCATGATCATTCACAATTCCTACGGCTATGGCCTGTTCACCGGCGGCTTAGGCGCCCACTACGGCGGCGAGAAGCTCGGCTGCACCGTCGTTCCGGTTTCCGGCGGCATGACCGAGCGGCAGGTGCAGCTGATCAACGACTTCCGCCCCGACGTCATCACCGTGACGCCCAGCTACATGCCGGCGATCCTCGATGAATTCAACCGCCAGGGCCTCGACCCGCGGCAGTCCTCACTGAAGTACGGCGTGTTCGGTGCCGAGCCGTGGACCAATGCGATGCGCGCCGAGATCGAGCAGGCGTTCGACATGGACGCCACCGATATTTACGGGCTGTCGGAAGTGATCGGCCCCGGCGTCGCGCAGGAATGCGTGGAAACCAAAGACGGCCTGCACATCTGGGAGGATCACTTCTATCCCGAAGTGATCAATCCCGAGACCGGCGACGTGCTGCCCGATGGCGAGAAGGGCGAACTGGTGTTTACCTCACTCACCAAGGAAGCCTTCCCGGTGATCCGCTATCGCACCCGCGACCTGACGCGGCTGCTGCCCGGCACAGCGCGGCTTGGGATGCGGCGGATGGAGAAGATCACCGGCCGCTCCGACGACATGATCATCCTGCGCGGCGTCAACGTGTTTCCGACACAGATCGAGGAAGTGCTGCTCGGCACCGACTGGTGCGGCGGCCACTTTATCATCGAGCTGACGCGCGAAGGCCGGATGGACGAGATGACGGTGCTGGCCGAAGCGCGGCCCGAAAGCTGGGACGGCGTCGGCCTGGTGCCGCACGCCGAACGCGTCGCGCACCTGATCAAGAACACCATCGGCATCTCGACCACCATCAAAGTGGTGCCACCCGACACGCTGGAGCGCTCGCTCGGCAAAGCCCGGCGCGTGTTCGACAAGCGGCCGAAGGGTTAGCGCGCGCTACAGCGCTTTGCGGAAAGTGAGATTGATCCGCTGCCGCCCGAGCAGCGGATGCTCGCCGTCCTTCAGGGTCAGCACGCCGTGATACACCAGCCGCGACGGGCCGCCCCACACCAGCACATCGCCATGGCGCAGCTCGTAGCGTCGCGGCTTGTCGCTGCGGTCCATGCCGCCAAATTGAAATACTGCCGGCAGGCCGAGCGACACCGACACGATCGGCGCCGAGAAATCGGCTTCATCCTTGTCCTGATGCAGCGCCATCTTGGCGCCGGGCACGTAGCGGTTGATCAGGCAGGCGTCCGGATCGAAGCCGGCAAAGCCGATCTCGGCGGCGGCGCGTTGCGCAAGATCGCGGAGCACCGCAGGCATCTCCGGCCAAGGCGTCGCGCTGTCCGGATCGGTCGGCGAGTAGCGATAACCGCGGCGGTCGGTGACCCAGCCGACCGAGCCGCAGCTCGTCATCGCCACGCTCATCGTGTGACCGCCTGGCGTCATCATATGCCGGAACGGCGCGCGCGCCACCACCGTATCGATCGCGGCGAGCAGGTCTCGCTCATTGGCACGGGCGAAGCCGCTTAGTAACGCTGCACCCGGCGCGATGTCGTCCCGCCGCGGCGCGTCGTCGAGACCGTCGAACAGATCCGCCGTCACGCCCCGCTCCTCTTCCCATCACCGCCGAAACGCCAATCGCTCGTTTCCGCCGCAAGATCGATGAAAGCCCGGACCTTTGCCGACAACAGGCGCGAGGTCGGATACACGATCGCAATCGGCAGCGGCGGCACTTCGTAGTTCGCCAGCACGATCTGCAGCCGCCCAGCGGCGATCGCGTCCGCCGCCTGATAGGCCAGCACGCGGGTTAGGCCGCCACCCCGCTCGGCATCCAGGATCGCGACGTCGGCGACATTGCTGACGAGGCGCGGTGTGCAGGCAATGCGGATATCGCGGCCGTCGACGACGAAGTGCCAGCCGACCGGCGCGCCGGTCTGCCCAAAATGGATCACATCGTGCGCCGCGATCTCTGTCGGCGTCGCCGGAATGCCGCGCGCCGCCAGATAATCCGGCGACGCTACCACGATCCGGCGCATCGCACCGAGCTGCCGCGCCACCAAACTCGAGTCCGACAGATGCCCAATCCGGACCGCGCAATCGACACCATCCTCGACCAGGTTGATCATCAGGTCCGACAGCCGCAATTCGCCGGTCACCTCCGGATAACGCCGCAGATAGTCCGACAGCAGCGGCGCGACATGACGCCGGCCGAAGCCGACGGGCGCCGAAACCACCAGCCGGCCGGATGGCGTGACGCGCTCGGCCGCGGCCGACGTATCGGCTTCTTCAACATCGGCCAGAATCCGCCGCACGCGTTCCAGATAGCGAACCCCGGTATCGGTGAGCGCGACCGAGCGCGTCGTCCGCTGCAACAGCCGGGTGCCGAGACGCTCTTCGAGCGCCGCGACCATCCGGGTCACGGCGGAGGGTGACAGCCCGAGCTTCCGCGCAGCCGGCGCGAAGCCTTGAAGGTCGGCGACCGCAACGAACGCCGTCATCGTGTCCAATCGGTCCATGCCACCATTTCAGGACGCGCAACAATGAAGTGTCAAATCAACTGATTGTTTTGGCTGGGGGAAAGAACGATCTGTCCGGGGACATCAAGCAGGAGGGTTACATGGCCGAAGCCAAGCACGTCTCCAGCGACATCGCGTTCACGCCGACCGTCAAGGCAATCCAGGCTCGCAAGGGATCGCGCGAAGCCTATGCCCGCGTCGAACGCAACGGCGGCTGGTCCACCACGATCGACGACAATCTGGCCGCCTTCCTCCGCGCCCAGACCAGCGTGCTGCTCGCCACCGCCAGCGCCGACGGGCAGCCCTACATCCAGCATCGCGGCGGGCCCGCCGGCTTCCTTCACGTGCTCGACGAGCACACCATCGGTTTCGCCGACTTCAAGGGCAATCAGCAGTTCATCACCCAAGGCAATCTGGCTGAAAACCCGAAGGCCTATCTGTTCGTGATCGACTATGCGCACCGCCGCCGCATCAAGATTTGGGGGCGCGCCAAGGTGGTCGAGGACGATCCTGAGCTGATCGCGCGGCTGATGCCGAAGGGCTACAAGGCAAGGCCCGAACAGGCGATCCTGTTCGAGGTCGCGGCCTGGGACAGCAATTGCCCGCAGCACATCCCGCAGAAGTTCGATGCGGCGGACGTCGCCGCAGCGATCACATCGCGCGACATCCGCATCGCCGAACTGGAGGCGCTGCTCGCGGCGGCCACGAAGGCCCGGGAATAATGCTGGGGCGATCCGCCCAAGCGGCGGTTTCCCGCCCCGCCGTGGCGGGATAAAGAGGGGCGATGAGCGCCCCTCCCCCGATCGAAGCCGATAACCCTTGCCAGAGCTGCGGCGCCTGCTGCGGCTATTCGGAAAACTGGCCGCGCTTTACGATCGAGGACGACGCCGCGCTGGACGCGATTCCGGCGGCGCTGGTCAACGAGCGGCTATCGGGAATGCGCTGCGAGGACAATCGCTGTACCGCGCTGAACGGAACCATCGGCCAGGCAACCGCCTGTACGATCTACGCACTGCGGCCCGAGGTCTGCCGCGACTGCCAACCCGGCGATCCAGAATGCCTGATGGCGCGGCGGAAGTTCCGTCTCCCGCCGCTTTCCACTGCGGTCGCAAGCTAAAGTCGATCAGTGAGGGGCGTCCGGCACCGGCTGATCGTCGAGTTCCACGTCAGCTTCCTGATCGAGCGGTGCGAAACTGGCGAGCGGCGCAGTCGAGAGCGTGATCGATTTGCGCTGCGAGTAGCTGCTGATCGCCGGACGGCGCTTTTCGTGCGCCAGGGCATAGAGAACGGAACCTGCTCGGCCACCGGCCTGGATCAGGTCGCGTTCGTCACAGGTCGCTGCAACGGCCAGCGCCAACGGCTGCAAATGAGCGCGGCGATAGCAAAACAGCGCCAACATCGCCCGGACATCGCCGGATACGCTGTCGACGAGCTGCGACAGCCCGTTCTCATTGGCTCGGTACATCTGGCCCAGCAGTTCCTCACGAACCGGGCAAGCGTCGTTCTCGAAAGCTTCACGGCTGGACCACATCGGCCTTCTCCCGAACAGGTTGCGATCGCGAGGATGCGGCCGATTTTGTTAAGGACCTCTTAACTACACAACCTGATACCACTACCAGCCGTTGCACCAGACGCATGGAACTAAACGCCGATCACGATTTGCGACGATCTGCAGTTTCGTCGTGACGCCGCCATCTAATCGGTTAACTATTTGGCTGCCGCGCTTAGAGAGCGGCTTTTCGGTTCAGTGAGTTCGTTCATCTTCACGATGGAGAGTACCCATGGCTGATCCGGTCTCGTTGTTCCCCAACCTGTTACAGCCCGCCGCCAAGACCTACGCCCCGATGGGCATCAAGTTCTGGGAAGGCGAAGCAACCGTCCTCGACAGCATGAAAGAGTTTGCCGACGGCTGGTTTGAGCGCCGGCGAATTGGAACCCGAGCCGCTCTCGAAGCGGCCCGGAGGATCGGCGAAGCGACAACGCCGCTCGATGCCTTCCGCGAGTATCAGGACTGGCTCAGCGGCGCGGCGGCTCGCCTGCTCGAAGACGGCATGGCCTGGCAGCATCAATTCATGAAGGCCAACGCCAAACTCGCCCCACATCTGCCACCGCAGGATTCGCCGAGCGAAAGTTCGGCGTCGGAGACGCGCCTGAGCGCATAAGCCCGCTGTCATGAGAAGACTTGGATGGCCGGCACAGCCGGCCATCGTCGGTCTGATGATCAGAGGCGGCTTACGAAATCCTGCTAATCCAGGATGGAGCGTTTCTGTGCGCTGCTGGTGCCTACGCCGTCGGTGAAAGCTCGACGACTTCGATCACCGGCAGGCTGAGCTCGACCCGGTTGCGGCCGTTCAGCTTCGCCCGATACAGCGCGTTGTCGGCGCGAGCTACCAACGTGTCGGCATGATCGCCGGGCATAACCTGGGCAACGCCGAAGCTCGCGGTGATCGTGCCGACATGCTCGAAGATGGTATGCGCCACCAGCAGGCGCAGCTTCTTGGCTGTCTCATAGGCCGCCGCCGCCTCGGTGTCGGCCAGTAGGATCACAAATTCTTCGCCACCCCAGCGGGCCAGCAGATCACTCTGGCGGACACTCGCTCCCACCGTCCGCGACAGCCGGACCAGCACTTGGTCACCGACGGGATGGCCGTAGATATCGTTGACTTCCTTGAAGTGATCGATGTCGAAAATGATCAGCGAGAATAGTCTTCCGCTGCGCTGCGACCGCGCCAGCTCCTCGTTCAGGCGGGCATCGAACTTCATCCGGTTGGCCAAGCCGGTCAGCGGGTCCGTGGCGGCCTGGCGAGCCAGATCTTCGGTCTGGGTCAGCAACTCTTCGCGGAGCTTGCGTTCGAAACGGTCTCGCACGCCACGATCCATGCCGAAGAAATAGAACAGCACAGCGATCGCGACCTGAAGCGTGATGATGATGCCGAGCAGCCGGCTGGCGAAGATCCCCTTCACCGGTATGACGAGGACCAGCGACATCTGAGTGCTGTCGATCGGCTGCCTGAGCACGTAGCTGCGTCGCCCGCCGAACTCCACCCAGTCGCCGCCGAAGATCTCGCGGGCCAACATGGTGCGCCCCGATGCCCCGAACTGTTCGGCGATCTGAAGACGCGGCAGATCCGGCCGCGGCCACAGCGTTCGGAACAGCTCGTCCCTGCGGTTCGTGATGATCACCAGCCCACGAGCATCGACGACGAAGAACGCCTGATCGAAACGGGTCATCAACTCCGCGAGCGTCTCCAGCGAGATCTCGAGCATCGCGATGCCTTGAATCTCTCCTTGCGCATCTCGGATCGGGGACGCGGTCAGATAGGTCCGCACGCGCTGGGGCGGATCGACCCTAATCTGGTGCACCGGCCGGCCGGCGATCGCCTGCTCGAACCAATACACCGAGCGCAGGTTCGGCATGCCCAACCAGCTCTGGTCCGACGAATCTGACGATCCGACGATGTCTCCGGCGCGATTGACGATCAGGCCACGCATCGCGTGGATCACTCCGGCGTCGATCTCGAGCATCGACAGATTGGTCACGCGGCCGCTTTCCCTGTCACCGAGCAGCAGTTGAACCGATGGAGACGCCGCGATCGCCTGCACCAT